>QKCS01000365.1 GCA_003246795.1 Alphaproteobacteria bacterium | reverse complement strand
TGCGTCTGGAACCGCGCGAAGTCGACGATCGCCAGGCGCAAACGTTCGGCTTCACGCCGCCCTTCAACATGACGGGCCAGCCCTCGCTCTCGCTGCCGCTCGCCCATTCGAAGGACGGCCTGCCTATCGGCATGATGTTCACGGCCAAGTGGGGCGACGAGGCAACGCTCTACCGCCTCGCCGGCCAGCTCGAACAGGCCCATCCGTGGATCGGCCGCAAACCAACGGTCTGGAACTAAGGCTGCCCCGGGAAGCTCTCGACGAACGCGACCGTGAAGTCGGGAAAACCGTCGACGTATTCGACGGTGAAATCGGGCAACTCGTTGACGAACTGCCAGCGTCCGCACGCGTCGGGAAAACTCGCGACGCGCTGCACGCGCAGATCGGGAAAGCTGTCGACGACCTGAACCTTGAAGTCGGCGAAGCTCTGCACGACCTGCACCTTGCCGTAGAGCGCCTTGCCGCCGAACTTGCAGTCTTTGATCGGCGACGCTGCGAACGCCGGCGCGCACACGGTCAGAAAAACCGCCAAGAGCAACGAGAAAACCCGCATCGCCGTCATCCTTGAGAACCCCACCTCACGCCCCTATTGTCCGCCCCGATGAGCAAGGATTTCAACCCCGTTCACGTCGTCGGCGGCGGCCTCGCCGGCAGCGAAGCCGCCTGGCAAGTCGCCCATGCGGGCGTGCCCGTTGTATTGCACGAAATGCGCCCGGTGAAGATGACTCCGGCCCACACCGGCGAAGGGCTTGCCGAACTCGTCTGCTCGAACTCCTTCCGCTCCGACGATTGGGAGAACAACGCCGTCGGCCTGCTGCACGAGGAGATGCGCCACTGCGGTTCGCTGATCATGCGCGCGGGCGATGCGAACAAGGTGCCCGCAGGCGGCGCGCTCGCCGTCGATCGCGTTGCGTTTTCCGCCACGGTGCAGAGCGCCCTTGAGGCCCATCCGCTGATCACGGTCGCGCGCGAAGAACTGACCGCGCTCCCGCCCTCTGATTGGGCCAGCGTGATCATCGCGACGGGACCGCTCACCTCCTCGCCGCTCGCAACCGCCATTGGCGCTCTAACCGGCGAAGACTCGCTGGCCTTCTTCGACGCCATCGCGCCGATCGTGCACAAGGACTCGATCGACCTCAAGCGCGCGTGGTTCCAGTCGCGCTACGACAAGGGCGACGGCGCCGACTACATCAATTGCCCGCTCGACGAGACGCAGTACCGTGCTTTCATCGATGCGCTGATCGCCGGCGAAAAGACGTCCTTCAAGGATTGGGAAAAGGACACGCCTTATTTCGAGGGCTGCCTCCCCATCGAAGTGATGGCCGAACGCGGGCCCGACACGCTTCGCTTCGGCCCCCTGAAGCCCGTCGGCCTCACGGACCCGCACACCGGCCGCAGGTCCTACGCCGTGGTGCAACTGCGCCAGGACAACGCCCTCGGCACGCTCTACAACATGGTCGGCTTCCAAACGAAGCTGAAGCACGGCGAACAGACCCGCATCTTCAAGACGATCCCGGGCCTCGAGAACGCGCAGTTCGCGCGCCTCGGCGGCCTGCACCGCAACACCTTCATCAACTCGCCGAAGCTGCTCGACACGCAGTTGCGGCTGAAGGCACACCCGTGGCTGCGCTTCGCCGGCCAAATGACCGGTGTCGAAGGCTATGTCGAGAGCGCCGCGATCGGCCTTCTCGCGGGACGCTTCGCCGCAGCTGAACGCCTTGGCCATGCGCAATCGCCGCCGCCGCGCACCACCGCACTGGGTGCCCTTCTCGCGCACATCACCGGTGACGCCGACACCACGACGTTCCAACCCATGAACATCAATTACGGCCTGCTGCCCGAACTGCCGCCGCCGCCCGGCGCCAAAGGCAAAGATCGCGGCCGCGCCAAGAAGCAACTGATGTCGCGCCGCGCGCTTGCGGACGTCGTCGCCTGGCTGGGCGAGACGCGCACCGCGGCGGCCTAGTAACCGGCGGCCCCGGCCGGCAGCGAGTTCGCCTTGCGGACGTTCGAATTTCGGGCCCGACACTGAGGGGGGCCAACGATGTCGCATCGCAATCTGCTCGTGCCGTTTCTTCTGCAGCAGGAAGCGGCCGTCCCGCCCGCGATCCCGAGTTTCACGGTCCTTCCGAACTAAGCGGGCTTCGCCACCTCCGGCATCACGACCCGGATATTGAGCTCGCGCAGCTGCCTGGGCGTCACCTCGCCGGGCGCGCCCATCATCAGGTCTTCGGCCTTCTGGTTCATCGGGAACATCGTGACCTCGCGCAGGTTCTCTTCGCCCGCGATCAGCATCACGATGCGGTCGACACCCGGCGCCGTGCCGCCGTGCGGCGGCGCGCCATAGCGCAACGCGTTCAGCATGCCGCCGAACTTCTCTTCCACGACCTCCGCAGAATAGCCCGCGATCTCGAACGCCTTGATCATTACGTCCGGACGATGGTTCCGGATCGCGCCCGACGACAGCTCGACGCCATTGCAAACGATATCGTACTGAAACGCCGTGATGCCGAGGAGCGTCTTGTCGTCCATCGGATCGAGCTTCAGGAACGCGTCGTGCTCGAAGTTCGGCATCGAAAACGGATTGTGCGAGAAGTCGATCTTCTTGTCGTCCTCGTTGTACTCGTACATCGGGAAGTCGACGACCCAGCAGAAATGGAAGTCGTAGTACGGCGACGCTTTCAAACCCAGCTCACCGCCGATCTTCGTGCGCGCCGCGCCTGCGAGTTTCGCCGCGGCATCCGCCTTGCCGGCGGAGAAGAAGAGTGCGTCACCACCCTTGACGTTCGCCTTCTCGGCGATCCGCGCCAGCACGGGCTCCGGAATGAACTTCGCGATTGGTCCCTTGCCAACCAGTTTTGCGCCGTCGTCCTCGAACGTGATGTAGCCGAGGCCCGGCGCTTTCATCTCGCTGCGCGCCCTATCGTTAAGCTTGTCGAAGAACGAGCGCGGCTGCCCCGCGGCGCCCGGTGCCGGAATAGCCCGCACCACGCCGCCTTGCGCGACGACGTTCTTGAAGGCTTTGAATTCGACGCTGGCGTCTGCGAACTCGGCGCTTACGTCCACGATCACGATCGGATTGCGCAGGTCCGGTTTGTCCGAGCCGTATTTCAGCATCGCCTCGGCATAGGGAATCCGCGCGAACGGCAACGGGCTCACGCTGCGTCCGTTCGCGAATTCCTCGAACACGCCGTGCAAGACCGGCTCGACGGCCGCGAACACGTCTTCCTGCGTGACGAAGCTCATCTCGAGATCGAGCTGATAGAACTCGCCCGGCGACCGGTCGGCGCGCGCGTCCTCGTCACGGAAGCACGGCGCGATCTGGAAATAGCGATCGAACCCCGCCACCATGATCAGCTGCTTGAACTGTTGCGGCGCCTGCGGCAGCGCATAGAACTTCCCCGGATGCAGGCGCGACGGAACCAAGAAGTCGCGCGCACCCTCGGGGCTCGACGCCGTCAGGATCGGCGTTTGAAACTCGGTGAAGCCTTCGGCGATCATCCGGCGGCGCAGACTCGAAATCACGTTCGAGCGCAGCAAGATGTTGTTGTGCAACCGCTCGCGGCGCAGATCGAGGAAGCGATACTTGAGCCGGGTCTCTTCCGGATACTCTTGATCGCCGAACACCGGCACCGGCAGTTCGCCCGCCGTCGACTGCACGTCCAGCTCGTCGATCCGGATCTCGACCTCGCCCGTCGGGAGTTCCTTGTTAACCGTGTCCCCGGGCCGCGCGGTCACGCGACCCGTGAACGTCGCGACGTATTCGGAACGCAACGCGTCGACCGCCTTGAACGCAGGGCTGTCGGGTTCCACCACGCACTGCGTCAGCCCGAAATTGTCGCGCAGGTCGATGAAGATGAGGCCGCCATGGTCGCGCCGCCGATGAACCCAACCCGACAAGCGAACGCGCTCACCGATCTGGGCGGCGCGCAACGCCCCGCAGGTGTGCGTGCGATAGCGATGCATGGGAAATCCTTGATGTTTCGGCGAAACTAGGGCTTTAAGGGCGCACCTTGTGACGTTGCGGTGCGCCACCTGTCAAGGGCGCGAATCTTGGGCTATCACACCCCCTCCATGGTCAGCGTTATCACGACGAATCCCGAACTTGCCGACGCCTGCGCCCGATTTGCCGAGGCGCCCTATGTCGCGATCGACACCGAATTCATGCGCGACACCACCTACTGGCCGAAGCTTTGCCTGATCCAGGCGGCGATCCCGGGCTTCGCCGTCGTGATCGACCCGCTTGCGCCAAGTCTCGACCTGAAGCCCTTTCATCTGCTGATGTCCAAGCCGGACGTCGTGAAGGTCTTTCACGCCGCGCGGCAGGACGTCGAAATCTTCTTCCATCAAGCCGAGCTGATCCCAACCCCGCTCTTCGACACGCAAGTCGCAGCGATGGTGTGCGGCTTCGGCGATTCGGCCGCGTACGAGACTTTGGTGCGCGAACTCGCGCATGCCCAGATCGACAAGTCCTCACGCTTCACCGATTGGTCGCGCCGGCCCTTGAGCGAGAAGCAGCTGAACTACGCCCTCTCCGACGTCACGCATCTTTGCCGCGTCTACGAGGCGTTGCGCCGCCAGCTCGACAAGAGTGGCCGTTCGCACTGGCTTGAAGAAGAACTGGGCGTCCTGCGCTCGCCGGACACGTACGAACTGAAGCCAGAAGAAGCTTGGCGCCGATTGAAAATGCGCGGCGGCAACCGCCGCTTCACCGCCATCGTCCTCGAAGTCGCCGCCTGGCGCGAGCGCCTGGCTCAGGAACGCGACGTGCCGCGCAGCCGCGTCCTCAAGGACGAGGCTTTGTTCGAGATCGCCTCGAACGCACCGCAAAGCCAAGACGACCTGGAGTCGCTGCGCGGCATTCCACGCGGGTTTGCCAGCTCGCGCGCCGCGACGAGCCTGATCGAAGCGGTAAAGGCTGGGTTGGCGCTGCCCGCTTCGGCGATCCCTGAAATCGACCGCGGCCCGCCGCCCGCCATCCCGCCCATCTTGGGCGACA
>QKCS01000041.1 GCA_003246795.1 Alphaproteobacteria bacterium | reverse complement strand
CCGACTGCCGTTGGCCAAGATTCCGGGTTTCGCGCCGGCGGCCTTTTTCTCCACCCTGACCGCGGGCGCGCGAATTCCGCCGCACACCGGCGTCACGAACGCGCGGCTGATCGTCCATCTCGGCCTCGTCGTGCCGGAGCACTGCGCGTTTCGCGTCGGCAACGACACACGGGCGTGGCGCCGCGGCAAGGCCTGGGTTTTCGACGACACGATCGAGCACGAGGCGCGGAATGACAGCGGTCAACTTCGGGTCGTGCTGATCTTCGACGTTTGGAACCCGTTCCTCAGCCCTGCGGAGCGCGATCTGGTCTGCGCCTTGCTTGCGGCGCAAAGAGAGTATTATGCGGCCGAGACCGGGGTCGGAATCGCACGCAAAGGGACATAGTCGATGTTCTTGGAAATCAAGGGGCTTCTCCAGCCGCCGGAAGTCGCGCGCATGCAGGCGCTCAGCCGGGAACTGCGCTTTGTCGATGGCCGCGTCACGAATCCCGCGAACCAGACGAAGCAGAACCTTCAGGCCGACTTCGCCGACCCGAAGTACGCCGAGTCCGTTCAACTGGTGCAGGGCGCGTTCGCCCGTTCGCGGGAGTTTCTCGACTTTGCGATGCCGAAGCGTATCGCCCCGCCGCTGCTTTGCCGCTACGAGCCGGGCATGAAGTACGGCGGGCATGCGGACGCCGCCATCATCCAAGTCCAAAACGGGCGCCTGCGTTCTGACCTGTCGTGCACCGTCTGGATCGCCCATCCCTCGAGCTACGAAGGCGGCGAGTTGTCGATCGCGATGGGCAACCGGAAGATTCTGATCAAAGGTGACCCGGGCGACGCGATCGTCTATCCGTCGACGACGTTGCACGAGGTCGTGCCCGTTCGATCCGGGCAGCGGATCGTCTCGATCACCTTTATCGAGAGCTTCATCGCCGATCAGCATCAGCGCATGCAGGTGTACGAGCTCAACGAAATCGCCGCGCTCGAAGGCCTCACGATGAAGTGGGAGAATCGCGTCCGGCTCGACGTCGTGCGCCAGAACCTCATGCGCATGTGGGCGAAGAACTAGACGCCGGCGCGATTGACAACGGCGGCGGCGCCGGGGTGCGATGCCGCGATCCGTTGAAGCCAAGCCAAGCCTTTCGCTATCTCGTCGGTGTGACGGGCCCGCGCGCCGGCTAGGATTTGAGCCCTGAGCTGCGGCGTGTAGCCGTGCTCCGGCGCTTTCGCATAGCGCGTGAGCGTGGGGCTTTGTGCAGCGCGCGAGGGAAACTGCGCGTCGTGCGTGATGTTCAAATGCCGGAGAATGCGTTCCGTTTCCGCCGGTATGTCGGTCAGAAACGAGTCGAAGTCGACATCGACGACCCGTTCGCCGCCCGCCCGCGCTGCTTCGGCCTGGCTCCACGTTTCGACCAGCCAGCTCAGCGCCGCCATCTCGCCCAGCGACATTTGATGAAGTGCTGCCGGCGGCACGACCCCGAACGACTGCAGACGTCGCATCCGCTCCGGCCCGTGACCGCGAAGGTCGAGCGGCGAATTCTGACCGGCGAGCAACGTTGCCAGGTACGGTTCGGCCCGCAGATTGAGATAGATCGCCCGCGTGTCCGGCCGCCGGGCAAGCAAGGCGGGAGCTAGCCGCCCGGCACTGCTCGTCGCCTTCACCAAGACCGATTTCGTGGTCGCGTAGCCGCGTCCCCAAGACGCCAGCATCGCATCCAGCAGCACGTCGAAGGAAGCGCGGCTCAGCAGGGATTCCGGTCGGTCGAGCGCGTCCTGCATGTCCGCCAAAAGGCGCAGCGCCAATGGCTCGCGAAGCGACAAGACGGTACCCGTATCTTCCAGAAGCCGGCTGACGAGTGTCGAACCCACGTGGCCGGTGTGAAAGATGAAATGCAGCGGTCGAGCATTTTGAACGCTGCGCGCCGCCTCGATGACGCGGCCGAGCACGACCCATCCGCCTTTTGTCGTCGACCGTAGAATCCGGTCGTCCAAAAAGCTCGCCGCGCGATAGGCGTTCGCATCGAACTCGACGAGCAACGCCATGTCGCGCACCAAGTCGAACTTCTGCACAAAGACATCCGGCGTCGCCGCGAAACGCGCCAGCAGATCTTCACCGGCCGATGGGGAACGCTGCGACGTCATCGTCTCCGACTGGTTTCGGAATCAATAGGGCCCGGCCGAGATCGTGCTCGGATCAATCCGTCCGGGAACGACGTCGAAGGCGATCGTCAGACGATCGGACGACGACTCGAACGGCACCGTACCGTGACAGACATAGGATGGGAACAACGCCAAGTGACCCACGGCAGGCTGAATGTGATGCTCTGGCCGGTCCTCCCCGCCGAGCATGAGATGCGACTCGCCGAATTTGAGCCAGCCCTGGCGCTCGGCCTGATCTTTCAACGCATCCGGCAGGCTCACGTAGTAGGCCGAACTGATCCATCCTATCGGATGGACATGATTGGTGTGAAAGCCGCTCGATCGCAGCTTGCAGGACCAAGAATGAGTGAAGCTGAAGTCGCCTTCCTTGCGCGAGAGCAAGGGATGGCTCGGATGCACCGGCATGGCGGCGACATAGTCGCCGACCGCCTCCGCGATGGCGTCGCGAACCTCTTCGATCACCTTCGACTTGCGCGGAAACAACAGTCCGACCGTCTGCGTGCCGCCGCGCAGCGTTTGGTCCAACGGCCTGCTGGTCGTCGTATGGAGCTTGAGCAGCTCCTCCGCCAGCGCATCGTTGAAGGCGCGCACGTCCGTGTAACCTTTCGGCAGACGGATCGGATAGACGCGGACGAAGCGGTCGATGTCGACGAGTTCGTGATAGCGGCTGTCGCCCAACGCGCGATAGGCAAGGCAAAGCCCGCCGAGCGCCAGCTGATCGACCGGATTGCTTCTCCGCGCCGCTTCGAACTGGGCGAGCGCTTGAACCGGCTCTTTTCCCTGAAGGAGCGCATAGCCAAACTCGTTCCGATAGGCCGTGACGTCCGGGTCGGTTCGCGTCGCCGTCTCGAAGACGGCGAAACTTTCGTCGAACTGCCCGCGCCGCGCGAGCATTCGCCCAAGAAGCGCATTGGCTGCACCGTGTTCGGGCGCGATCTCGAGTGCGCGACGCAGCAACAACTCGGCGCCCGGACCGTCGTTCCGCTGCAGCTTCAATTGCGCTTCCGAGAACAGCAGCCCCGGATCGTCGCCATGCCGCTCCCGGATTGCTTTCAAATTGTTCGCGAGAGCGAGCAAGGCGTCGTGGCTTCCCGGTTTCAAGGCAAGTGCACGTTCGAGGCTCGCAGCCGCCTCGGCGTGACGCTCAAGCCCCGCAAGCACCAGCCCCCGATAGTAGTGTCCGTCAAATGCGTCCGGCTGCTGCGCCAAAGCCTGGTCCAGTTCGTCCAAGGATTCGCCAAGGTCATTTCGCTCCCGCAGGATTGCAGCGACCCGCACCCCCGCAGCCGCATAGTCGGGATGAAGCTCGAGCGCGCGCCGTTAAGCTGCAAGCGCCTCGTCGAGCAGATCCATGTCCTCCCGCGCGACGCCGAGATTGTAGTGCGCTTCCGCGTAAGATGGATCGAGCGCGATGGTCTTCGAATAACACGCCTGGGCGTCGGGAAATCGGTTCAGGTTGCGCAGAACGTTTCCCAGATTGTTGTACAACGCGGCCTCGTTCGGCGATGCCAAGAGTGCGCGGCGAAGCAAGCGCTCCGCTTCGCCAAAAACGCCGCGCGATTTGAGCACGAGGGCGAGCCTCGCCAAGAGAACCGGATGGCCCGGATGAGCCGCCAAGAGGTCGCGGTAGAGCGCCTCCGCCTCTTCGCCGCGCCCGGCGTCTTCGAACGCGCGCGCTTGTGCGAAACGGTCCCACGCCGCAGTGTCGATGGTGCCTACCATGCGAAAATTCATATCGCGCGCCGCAAACCGCGCATAGCGCGGCGGCGATGTCTAATCGGCACCAGGCCAGTTTCCGGATCGCTCGCGCAAAAGTGACAGGAATTCGCCGGTATCGGCATCAGGCGACATGGTGTATTTTCGCAAATCTGGAACGGCCGGTTTCAAGATGAAGGAGGTTCGCGATGCGATCCCAATTGCTCTCCGCAGGAACTCTAGTTGCGGCAGGCGTTCTCGCTTTCTCGCTTGCCGGCGATCAGGCCGATGCGTCCCCGGGCAAGTCGTGCCTGAGGTTTCGGGATTTGACCAATCTATCGAAGGTCGACGACAAGACGCTGATTGCGCACACGCGTTCGTCGCGCAAATACGTCGTCAAAATGCGTCATGCCTGCCGGGACTTCGGTCAGCCCGGCAACTACTACACCGTGCGTCTGCAAAGCGACACGGAGTGCTTCGACCGCGATGACGTGCTCGTCTTCCGCTATGGCGGCGCGTGCTTCGTGGAAAGCGTGACCCCGGCGCCGCAGAAGGCGCCGTCGTAGAGCTAAGCTCGCTTGAGCGCCGGGGCGGTCGATCCGCCCCGGCAGTCGCTCACGAATTCCACCATTTGCTCCATGCATCCCCGTCGAACCACGAGGCGAGCCACGACCAGAAGCCGCCCTCGGACGCTTGCGCACCCGCTTCGCCGCCTTTCGCGTCGGCGACGGTCCCGGACTCGTCGCTGATATCGAGCCAACGCGTGCGGTTCACGCCGCGCGGCGTGTGCTTCCAGTTCAGCACGTACGACTTCACCAAAGGGCGAATGTACTGAAAACAGCTTGGCGCGACCGCGACGTCGTTGATGAGCAACCCGGCGGCCTTTCCCAAAAGCTTGCCGCGCGCGACGAGATCCTTCTCGTTCTCGGCCTGCGCCATCAAACGGTCGTAGTCGGGATTGTTGTAGCCCGGATAGTTCAGACCCGTATTCGAGCTTTGGAAAAGAAACAGCACGCTCTGCGCGTCGTTGTAGTCGAAGATCCAGCCGGCTTCCGCGATGTCGAAGTTCGCCGTCTTCAGCAGGTCGTAGTGGATCGCGAAATCCTTGGCGTTCAACTCGATGTCAGCGCCAACGCGCTTCCACATGTCCTGAAGCGCAATCGCATAGCGCTTCGTGTCCGGCCGGTTCAGGTGGTTGTATGAGAGCTTGAGCGGGTTGTCGGGGCCGAACCCCGCTTCGGCCAGCAGTTTGCGTGCCTCCGCGCGGCGTTCCTCCATGGTCTTGCCCGCCCATGGCACCTTGGCCGACAGATCCACGTTCGCCATGCCGGGCGGCAGCACGTTCAGCGCTTCGACGCCGTAGCTGTCGAAATAAACTTCGCGCTGGACTGCTTCGCGATCGATCGCTTCGCCCAGCGCCACACGCACGCGCCGGTCGCTCAAGGGCGGCTTGCGCATATTGAGGACCGTGTACTGGACCCGTAGTCCCGTGTACTTGCGCGTCTCGTTCGGAATCTTCGCGTTAAGCCACTTGTGCTCGGTCAGCGGCCAGCGGTCGAGCGTGTCGAGCTCGCCCGCGCGGTACCGCTTCATCGACGCGCTCTCGTCCGACGTCGGATAGTAGTACACCTCGTCGATCTTCACGTTCGCCGCGTCGAAGAAATACGGGTTCTTGACCAGCTTGATCCGGTCGTAGGGCCGGCGTTCGACCAGCATGTAGGGCCCGTTCGAAACCATGACGCCCGCTTTCGTCCAGTCCGAGCCCGCCTTTTCGACGACGTGTTTCGGAATCGGGAAGGTCGTGTAGTGCGTCATCATCTCAGGCAGATATGGCGCCGGGTGGGCGAGCTCGATGACGAACGTCTTCGGGTCCGGCGCGCTCACGCCCAATTGCTCGATCGGCAGTTCGCCTTTGTTCACCCGTTCGGCGTTCTTGACCGGATAAAGAATGCTCGCGTACTCGCACGCCGTCTTGGGATCGAGCGCGCGGCGATAGGCGAACACGAAATCGGCCGCGGTTACCGGCGTGCCGTCGGACCACTTGTGATCGCGCAGCGTGAAGGTCCAGCGAAGCCCGTCCTCCGACGTATCGACCTTCTCGGCGGCGCCGAGGATCGTGTGGCCGTCCACGTCTTCGGTGTAGAGCCCGATGAACATGTCGCCGAGAATGTGGTTTTCGGGGTCGCCCGAGGCCTGGTGCGGATCGAGACCCTTGGGCTCCGCGCCGTTGCCGCGATGAAGGATCTTGGCGGCCAGCGCGGGCGGCGCGACTGCGGCTATGGCAGTCGAGACGGCGATCAAGCCGATCAGCAGGCTGCGTATAAGACTCGTCATGGCACTCCTTTTCCCCCGCATGCGTCGCGACGCTATGAATTCCACCACTTCTGCCAAGCTTCCCAACTGAACCACGAACCCAGCCAGGTCCAAAATCCGTCCGCGTTCGCGCCGTCGCCGCTCTCTGCTACGGTGATTGTTCCCGTGCGTTCGTCGAGATCGATCCAGCGGGTCCGGTTGATCTGGCGCGGGTTGTCGATCCAATTCTTCACGTAGCTCTTCACCAGCGGCCGGTGATAGGGAAAGAACTGAGGCACGGCCGGCAGGTCGCGAAGCAGAATACCGGTCGCACGGCCCAGAATCTCGCCCCGCGCTGCAAGGTCTTTCTCGTTGTCCGCTTGCTGCAGGAGCGCGTCGAACGCGGCATTCTTGTAGCCGGAGGAGTTCAATTCGATCGTCGAACTCTCCCACAAGAAGAGAAGATTACGCGCGTCGTTGTAGTCGAACGACCACGTGTCCTGCGCGGCGTCGAACGACTTTGTCTCGAGAAGGCGGTAGTGAACTTTAGGTTCCGTCGGCTGCACCGACGCCTCGACGCCTATGTCCTTCCACATCGCCTGCATGGCGACCGCAGCCCGCTTGCCGTCGGGTGTCGAGATGTAGTTGTAGGTGAACTTCAACGGCTTGGCCGGGCCGAAGCCCGCCGCAGCCAACAGTTCGCGCGCCTCGGCCTGCCGCTCGCCCATTGATTTGCCCGCCCAATCGACCTGCGCCGAACGGTCGACGTTAGCCGTCCCGGGCGGAAGGAGCGTCGAAGCTTCCTCCCCGTACGCGCCGAAGAAGATCTCGTTGGCAATCGCATGCTTGTCGATCGACATGGCCAGCGCGCGCCGCACGCGGACGTCGTCGAACGGCTTGCGCGTCATGTTGAACGAGATGTAGCTGACCCAAAGAACGGTTGTACTCCGGGCTTCGTCCGGAATGTGCTCTCGCAGCCATCTGTGCTCGGTGAGTGGCCAGCGTTCGTTTGTGTCCAACTCGCCGGCGCGATATCGCTTCAGCGCCGCCAGATCGTCTTCGATCGGGTAGTAGTAGATCTCGTCGATCTCCACGTTGGCCGCGTCATAGAACTTCGGGTTCTTGATCAGCTTCGCGTGGTCGTGGGGTCGCCACTCGGCGAGCATGTAAGGCCCGTTCGCAACCATCGATCCGGGCTTCGTCCAATCGTTGCCCACGCGCTCCACGAGCGCATGCGGCAGTGGCGCCGCGGTGTGGTGCGTCAGCAGCTGCGGCAGATACGGCGCTGGATGATCGAGCTGAATAACAAGCGTCGCGTCGTCGACCGCACGCACGCCGAGCCGCGTGAGCGGAAGTTTCCCTTTGTTGACCAGTTCAGCGTTCTTGATCGGGTAGAGAATGTTCGCGTACTGCGACGCGGTTTCCGGATCGAGGATTCGCCGGTAGGAAAAAACGAAATCCTCGGCGGTCACCGGCGTGCCGTCCGACCATGTGTGCTTGCGGATCTTGAACGTCCAGGTCAGGCCGTCTTCCGAAGTTTGGGCGCTTTCCGCTGCCCCGAAAATCGGCTCGGCGTCCGCAGCCTCGGTGTAGAGCCCGATCAGCATGTCGCCGATGATGTGCGACTCCCAGACCCCGGTCGTGCGATGCGGGTCGAGGCTGTAGGGCTCCGAACCGTTGCCACGATGAAGAGCCTTTGGCGCATCCGCCGCGGCGCTGAGGCCAGCCAACCAAACAGCCGAAACCATGAAGGCAATGACTGTCCGAAGAACGGCGGACTTCATCGCAGGCGCTCCGCATAGATGATCCAAATGGCGCGACCTCGGAATCAGGCGCGCCGGCGCGAAAGTAACCGAGTCAGGGCTCTCCTAAGAGTTCCACCACCGGCCCCACGCATCGGAATCGAACCACGACGCGAGCCAAGACCAGAACCCGCCTTCCGACGCTTGTGCGCCACCCCCGGGGCCAGTTGCCGTTGCGTCAGGGCCCGGCTTGTCGGCAATGTCCATCGAACGTGTGCGGAAGACGTTGCGCGGATTTTCCACAAAGTTCAGGACGTACGGCTTCACGAGC
>QKCS01000006.1 GCA_003246795.1 Alphaproteobacteria bacterium | reverse complement strand
TGCATCCCGCTGCCCTTGATGAGCGCGATCGTGCCCGGATCGACCATTGAACTGGCGCGGGCCGCCTTGATGGTCGCGATCCCGCGCGTGCCGCCTTCGAGCAGCACGCCCGCCGCCGCGTCCCCGAACAGAGTCGAAATCCCGAAGGCCTTCGGGTCATAGGCGATGCAGCGCGACGAGAACTCGATCGCAAGGCAGGCGACCCGGCGGTAGTTCATCGCCTGAATGAGGCTCTTGCCCACGGTCAGCGCGTACATGAAGCCGGTGCACGCATTGCTCGAGATATCGAGCACGAACGGATGCGCGAGCGCCCCGTGCCGTTCCCGCGCGGTGACCGTGATCTGCTGCGAGATGCCGGGAAACCCTTGCGACGACGACGACGAGACGATGATGGCGTCAAGCGTCGCCCACGCGTCGTCGGGCATCAGTTTCTCAAGCAATGTGGTCCCCACGTCGACCGGCGTGTCTTCGGGGCCGAAGAACCGCCGTGCACGCAAACCTGTTTTTTGCTCGATCAGCTCCGAACGGACCCGGGCGGTCTCCTCCGATTCCGCGTCGTGAACGTTCCGCGCGCGTGCCCCGTCGATCAGCCGCTCGCCGATGTCGCGGTTCGAAACCACGATTTCGGGCAGGATACTGGCGGTCGCGACGACGGAAACGTCTTGCATGCGTGGGCACCCCGAAGGCACGCGTGACGACGCGCCTCTTGAACTCGACCCCTACTATCGGAAACGGGCGGGGCGTTTGTCCAGGAAGGCCTGCACGGCCTCCTTGTGTTCCGGTGTTGCCCAACATTCGCGCAGATAGTCGGTTTCCCGCTTTTGCGCGAGCGCCATGTCCTGCTCGCAAGCGTTCTTGGATAGTAAATCCTTGGTCATGCGCAGCATCGGGTCGGGATTCGCCGAAATCGCCTTGGCGAGTTCGAAGGCCTTCGGCAACAGACTCTCGTGCGGCGTGACATACTGGGCAAGTCCGCAAGCGGCCGCTTCTTGACCGTCGATCAAGCGCGCGCTCAGCATCAATTCGCTCGCCTTGCCCCAGCCGACGCGACTGACGAGAAAGTGGCTCGACGCGAGTTCGGGGACGATCCCCATCTTCACGAAGGCGAGCCCGAACTTCGCAAGCTCGGATGCCACGATCACGTCGAACGGCAGGATCATCGTAACGCCGATGCCGACCGCAGGTCCGTTCACTGCCGCGATGAGCGGTTTCGACGAGCGAACCAGTCCGATCCAATCGAGGCCGCGCGGCAATCCCCCTTGGCCGCGCGCCGTGTCGGCGCCGGGATCCTGCCCGTCGATACGCGACTTGAACGTGTGCTCGATGTCGGCGCCGGCGCAGAAGCCGCGGCCTTCGCCGGTGACGACGATCGCGCCGATGGAGCGGTCGCGGTTCGCGCGTTCGATGGCGTCCGCCATCTGTTCGCTCATCGCGGGCGTCCACGCGTTGAGCCGGTCGGGCCGGTTCAGCGTGATCAGCGCGACGGGCGCGTGGCTTTCGAATTTGATTGTCGAATAGGTCATCGGGCCGTTCCTCGGATAGCTTGATCCGGAAACTGTGGCCCTCGTGACCTACGGACGCAAGTGAAGTGGCGCTAGCCGGCCGCTTGGACGCCGAGCCGCCCGTTGCGCAAGGCCGGCGGAACTCCTTCGTAGATGGCGGGCCGCGCAATGTTCAACCGCGCGCGTGCCGCATTGAGCGGCTCCGACAAAAGGCGGACATAGTCCTCGCCCGGCAACCACGCGGCCTTACGGCCGTTGCGGAAACCTTCGAAGACTGCACGCACGGCGGGGACGTCCGGCATCTCGCGCCGCAGCTTCAGTGCGCCCGCGATCCCGATCAATCCGAAGCCCAACGACTTCGTCTGTGAGTAGGAAAACGCGACCAAGCAGGCTTCGCCCAGCCCATCGCGCCCGTATCCGCTGAGCACATGCCACAGATCGTGGACGTCGCGCAGTCGCCGGCCGTACCAGGCGAACGGATGCGCGCTGTCAATCCCATCGTCGATGCCCTTGCGGCTTTCCGCGATGAGACCTTCGGCCGAAATGTTCTCGCTCGTCGTGAAATGCAGATACGCGCGTCCGACGCTGTCTTCGGGCAAACGGGAGAGAAACGCGTGGTCGGACAGGATGGTCGCAAGTTCCTGGTGCCGGAACGCGATCGACCCACCCGCGGGCGTCGAAATCAAACGCGCATAGCCGTTCGGAACCGAACGTCCCGAAAGGGCCCGCATGATCTCGAAGACCTGGGCCGTGTCCTCCTTGTCCTTCAGCAACCGCCCAAGCGCCCGCAGCGCTTTCAGCGGCTGGAGGTGGAAGGGTTGTCCCTTGGGCGCGACGCGCTGCTCGGGGACGACCTCCGGCGAGTAGGTTTCGGCAAGCGACATCGAAGGCTCCTTCGGGCGAAAATGCGTCTCGGTCTTATAACTGACAAATTGTCATTTATCCAGCCGTTTCAAGAGGCGGCGGACGAAAAATGACTACTGCAGCCGGTCCCCAAAGCCCTCTGCCGTCGCGAACACCTCGTCGAGCCGCGGCAGGCTCGCCTCGTTCCCGAGGTGCTGAACCCCGAAGGCCGAAGCCGCGCGGGCAAAGCGGAAGTGGAATTCCCACGGCTCATCCGGCTTGGTCAGCCACGAATAGATATAGGCGCCGTGAAACAGATCGCCGGCGCCGTTCGTATCGATGACGCGATTCTCCGGCACGTGCAGCGCCGTCATCTGGCGCGCCTTGGCATTGCCGTCGTACCAAAGCATGCCGCGCTCGCCTTGCGTGACGCCGCCGACCTTGCAGCCCTTCTCGCGCAGCAACTTGAGCGTTTCCTCCGCCGTGCGTTCCAGCTGTTCGCAAAACCGCTCGCTGACGATGGCGATGTCGACGAACTCCAGAAGCTCCATCGTGTTCGCCCGAACGCCGCCGCCGTCGAGCGACACGAGAACGCCTTGCGCCCGCGCGAGCTTCGCATAGGTCAATGCGGCGTCGGGCTGGTGCCCGTCCAGATGGACGGCGCGGCAGCCGCTTAGATTGAGATTCGGGAACGGATGCAGATAGTGGTCGTCGCGGCAACGCACGATCGCGCGCTTGCCGTCGTTCGGCATGATGAACGACAGCGACGATCGCTGCACCTTCCGCGCATGAATCGAAATCTTGTAGGTCTGCGCCATGTCCGTGAACATGCGCCCCAGCCAATCGTCTGCCATCGTCGTCAGCAGGTCGGGCGCGATGCCGAGCTTCGCGCAGGCGAACGCCGCCGTCACCGCATTGCCGCCGAACGAAACGGCGTAGTTCTCGGCGACGGTCTTCTCGTCCCCCTTGGGAAGCGCGTCGGTGAGGAACGTGATGTCGATATAGGTCTGGCCGATGAAGAGTGCCTGCACGCCGGCAAAATCCTTGTCCGTTGGGAGGTCCACCCGAGAAGACCGAGCCTTTGGCCGCCGATCAAGAGGGTTTGAGGGCGGCTACGGGTTTGTTTCGCGCGTGAAACGTTCGAGATCCGCGAAGAGTTGTTGATCGTTGATGATGCGCGGAACCTTGTTCTGCCCGCCCATGCGCCCGCGCGCCTTCATCCACCGCGCGAAAGTGCCGGGCGCGACGGCCCGCACCTCCGGCGCATCCATGCCGAATCCTTCGGAGCGGTGGGCCCGATAGTCGTCGTTTCCCGCCTTCAAGGTCTCGTCGATCGCCTTGGCGAAGACCGTGGTTTCGTTCGGAATCCGCTCGAATTCCACGACGTAGAGGTGCCGCCCGAGTTCGCCTGCGGCCGGATAGACGGCGCCGACGGAAAAGTCCGTGACGGTCAATCCGAGGTCGGCCGCGGCGCCCGCGACCGCATCCTCAATCTCCTCGCCGATCAGGTGTTCGCCGAAGGCAGAAAGCGAATAACTCGTCCGCCCCGTGATCAGAATACGCGGCGGATCGAGAGAAACGAACCTGACGGTGTCGCCGATGATGTAGCCCCAGCATCCCGAGCACGTCGACAGCACGATCGCGTAGTTGACGTCCTTCTCGACCGTGCCCAGCCAATGCCGCGTCGGGTTTTTGGAATCGAGTTCCTCGACCGGCACGAACTCGAAGAAGAGGCCCGTGTCCGTCAGAAGCCGTAGGCCGTCCTCCGGCGTCTGGTCCTGCAGCGCGATGAACCCCTCGGATGCCGGATAGACCTCGCGCAGCTCCGCTCCGCCCGCGAGGAAGTGTTCGAACCGCGCGCGGTAGGGTTTGAAGTTGACGCCGCCATGCACGAGCATCTCGAGACGTGGATAGAGATCGCGCGCCGTCACCGGCCGCCCGGCGTTCGCTTCCTGTTTGTCGAAGAGGATCAGCAGCCAAGACGGCGTCCCCGTGATGACGCGGATGTCAGTTTCGACCGAGAGCGTCGCAAGCCTCCTGACTTTTTCTTCCCAGTCCGTGATAAGCGCGACCTCGATCGGCGGAAACGCGAACTGCCGCGCCCACCACGGCAGCCGCTTGATCGCGATCCCCGACAGGTCGCCGGAAAAGACGCCGTCGGCCTCGCATACCAAGTCGGTTGATCCGCCCAGCATGAAGCTCTTTCCGCCGAACACATCCGACTTCGGCCGCGCCGTCACGTGATGCGTCAGAAGGTCGAGCCCCGCCTGCGTGTTCGATCGGTTCATGTCGGCCGTCACCGGAATGTATTTCGACGCGCCAGACGTCGTGCCAGAGGTCACGGCGAAATAAGGCACGCGCCCCGGCCACGATACGTCCTCGATGACGGGGAAAGCGGGTCTCCAGTATTCGCGCCAAAAGTCGTCATAACGGCGAAGCGGAACAGCCCTCTGGAAATCGGCGACGTCGTTGATGGTCGCGAACGAGTGATCGCATCCGAATTTCGTCGACGCCGCCTTTTGCACCAGCCGCGACAACTGTCGCTGCTGCACCGCCCTATTGTCGAGCTTCGCCAATGACGCACGCCGCCATCGCGCGTAGAGGCGAAGCGGCGGCGTCATGTCCATCATTGCGCGTTCAGCACCTGTTTGTGGTCGAACGTCGCGCGCAC
>QKCS01000197.1 GCA_003246795.1 Alphaproteobacteria bacterium | reverse complement strand
ATGCCGCGCGGTTCGCCGAAATAGACGCCGCCCGTGAGTTCGCGGACGATCATGATATCGAGGCCCGAGACGATCTCGGGCTTCAGCGTGGACGACGCTTTCAGCGCGTCGAAGCAGAGCGCAGGGCGCAGGTTCGCGAAGAGGCCCAAATCCTTGCGCAAACGCAGGAGCGCCGCCTCCGGCCGCTTGTCATAGGGCGCCTTGGCCCATTTCGGACCGCCGACCGCGCCGAAAAGGACCGCATCGGCGGCGAGCGCCTTTTTCATCGCGGGTTCGGTGATCGGCGTGCCGTGCCTGTCGAACGACGCGCCGCCGACGAGGTCGCTGTCGGTCTCGAACTTCGTGCCCACTTTGGCGTTGAACCAGGCGATGACGCGTTCGACTTCGGCCGAGACTTCGGGCCCGATGCCGTCGCCGGGGAGGAGAAGGAGGTGCTTTGTCATCTTACATCCAGGGCGAGGAGGCGCGGCGTTTGGCTTCGAAGGTGTCGATGCTATTTTCGTGGCGCATCGTCAGGCCGATGTCGTCCCAGCCGTTCAGCAAGCATTGTCTGCGGAAGGGGTCGACGTCGAATTTGATCATGCCGCCGTCGGGGCCGCGGATTTCCTGTTTTTCGAGATCAACGGTGACGACCGCGTTCGCGCCGCGGTTCGCGTCGTCCATCAGCTTGTCGACCTCTTCCTGCGGCAGGACGATCGGCAAGATGCCGTTCTTGAAGCAGTTGTTGAAGAAGATGTCGGCGAAGGACGTCGCGATCACGCAGCGGATGCCGAAGTCGAGCAACGCCCACGGTGCGTGCTCGCGGCTCGACCCGCAGCCGAAATTTTGACCGGCGACCAAAATCTGCGCCTTGCGGTAGGCGGGCTTGTTGAGCACGAAATCCGGTATTTCCTTACCATCCGGCGTGTATCGCATTTCGTCGAACAAGTGCTTGCCCAACCCCGTTCTTTGAATCGTCTTCAAAAACTGCTTCGGGATGATCATGTCGGTGTCGACGTTGATCATCGGCAGCGGTGCCGCGACGGCGGTCAGGGTTTTGAATTTCTCCATCGTCGGCTCCTATTCAAGTTCGCGGACATCAGCCAAGTGCCCCTTGATCGCGGCCGCTGCGGCCATGGCGGGGGACATCAAGTGCGTGCGGCCGCCCCTGCCCTGCCTTCCTTCGAAGTTGCGGTTTGAGGTCGAGGCGCAGCGTTCCCCGGGGGCGAGCTTGTCAACGTTCATCGCCAGGCACATCGAGCAGCCGGGTTCGCGCCATTCGAAGCCCGCCTTCACGAAGATTTTGTCGAGGCCTTCCTGTTCGGCTTGTTCTTTCACGAGACCCGAACCCGGCACGATCATCGCGCCGACGTTCGCCGCCACTTGTCTGCCGTCGACGATCTTCGCGACTTCGCGCAGGTCTTCGATGCGGCCGTTCGTGCATGAGCCAATGAAGACGCGGTCGACCTTCAAGTCTTTCATCGCCGTACCCGCTTTCAGGCCCATGTAGTCGAGCATGCGCTCAAGCGAGGCACGGCGCGCGGCGTCGCTTTCTTGCGCGGGGTCGGGGACCTTGCCGGTGATCGGCACGACGTTCTCGGGCGACGTGCCCCAGGTGACGAGCGGCGGGATGTCGGCGGCGTTCAGCTTCACTTCCGTGTCGAACTTCGCGCCGTCGTCGGACTTCAGCGTGCGCCAATAGCGGACGGCCGCTTCCCAGGCGGCGCCCTTCGGCGCGTGGGGACGGCCCTTGAGGTATTCGAACGTCGTTTCGTCCGGCGCGATCAGGCCCGCGCGCGCGCCGCCTTCGATCGACATGTTGCAGACCGTCATGCGGCCTTCCATCGATAACGCGCGGATCGCTTCGCCCGCGTATTCGATGACGTAGCCGGTGCCACCCGCCGTGCCGATCTTGCCGATGATCGCGAGGATGATGTCCTTCGCAGTGATGCCCGGCGCCATCTTGCCGTCGACGGTGACGCGCATGTTCTTCGAACGGCGGGTCAACAGCGTCTGCGTCGCGAGGACGTGTTCGACCTCGCTCGTGCCGATGCCGAAGGCGAGCGCCCCGAAGGCGCCGTGCGTCGCCGTGTGGCTGTCGCCGCAGACGATCGTTTGGCCCGGGAGCGTCAGGCCCTGTTCCGGTCCCACGATGTGGACGATGCCCTGGCGAATGTCGTCCATCGCGAAGTAGGTGATGCCGAAGGCCTTCGCGTTCTTTTCGAGCGTCGCGACTTGGAGCGCGGATTCCGGGTCGTCGATGCCCTTCGAGCGGTCGGTCGTGGGCACGTTGTGGTCGGCGACCGCGAGCGTGAGTTCGGGCCGGCGAACCTTGCGGTGAGCCAGCCGCAAGCCTTCGAAGGCCTGCGGGCTCGTCACCTCGTGCACCAAGTGGCGGTCGATGTAGAGGACGCTCGCCTCGCCCGGTTCTTCGTGCACCAGGTGGGCGTCCCAGATCTTGTCGTAGAGGGTCGTGGTCATGGTCCGTTGTACATAGCCGCTTGCGGTCGGACGGAAAACGCGCATCTTGGCATGTAGAATTGGACGTACCGTCTGTGACCCTCAAAACCGACCGTTTGATCCTGCGACACTGGCGCGAAGCCGACGCCCAGCCTTTCGCCGCGATCAATGCCAACCCGGTCGCCATGCGGTACATGCCCGTGACCTTCGGGCTCGAGGTGACGCGGCGGCTGATCCGGCAGTTCGAAGAGCACTTTCACGCGCACGGCTTCGGCGTATGGGCGGTCGAGGCGCCAGGGGTCGCGCCCTTCATCGGGTTCCTGGGGCTGCAGCATGTCGGGTTCGAGGCGCACTTCACGCCGGCGGTCGAAGTCGGATGGCGCCTTTCGCCCGCGCATTGGGGCAAGGGCTACGCCACCGAGGCTGCCAAAGCCGCCCTTCGATTCGGGTTCGAGAATTTGAACCTCGATCAAATCGTCGCCTTCACCGTGCCCGCGAACAAGCCGTCGTGGTCGGTGATGGAGCGCATCGGCATGACGCGCGACCCCAAAGAAGATTTCGATCACCCGCGATTGCCGGAGGGCGATCCCCTGCGGCGGCATGTTCTGTATCGGAAGACCTGCGCACGGCCGGTCGCGGCTTAAGCCAAATCCTTGCGCAGCACCGCCAAGTGGAAATCCCGGCGGGCGGCGCCCATGCCGTCTGCGAAGGGGAAGGGTTTTTGTTCGCCGGTCCGGCGATAGCCCCGGCGTTCGTAGTAGGCGATCAGATCTTCGCGCAGGTTGATAACCGTCATGTACATCTGCGGCACGCGCCAGAGGTCGCGGGCGTAGCGTTCGGCGGCATCGAGCATCGTGCGGCCGAGTTTCGCGCCCTGCAGGTCGGGACGCACGGCGAACATGCCGAAGTAGCCGACGCCGCCTTCGTCACGAATGAGGGCGCACGCGGCGAGCGCATCGCCTTCGGTCGCAACGACGAAGCGGCTCTTTGGGTCGCTCAACAGCGCCTTGATTTCTTCGAGGTCCGTGCGCGGGCCGGTCAGAATGTGCGCTTCCGTCGTCCAACTCTTCAGCGCCTCGTCGCCGCGATAGGCGCGTTCGATGAGGGCTGCGATGGCCTTCGCCTCTCCGACGAAGGCCAAGCGGATGTCGCGGGCGGGCGCGCCGGCCGTCACGCGCTTTCGGCAGCAGCCTCGTCAGCGGCGCCGCCTTTTTCCTGACGCTCGGTGATGCGCGCCTTCTTGCCGGTCAAGCCCTTCAGATAATAGAGCTTCGCGCGGCGCACGCGGCCGCGGCGCAGAACCTCGACCGAATCGACGAGCGGGCTGTAGATCGGGAACACGCGCTCCACGCCTTCGCCGTAGGAGATCTTCCGAACCGTGAAGTTCTCGTTCAGGCCCTGGCCGGCGCGGGCGATGACGACGCCTTCGAACGCCTGAATGCGCTCGCGGCGCTTCGTCTGCTTCGTCTTTTCGTCGAAGGATTCTTCGACGACCTTCACGTTGACCTTCACGGTGTCGCCTGGAACGAATTCGGTGGCTTTCTTCTTCTTGCCGCTCTTGGCGAGTGCCGCGGCTTGTTCGGCTTCGAGTTGCTGGATGATGTTCATGGCTGTCGTCCTTTCAACGCCTCTCATGTTTTGGTCGAGGCCGCGCCGGTGCGACGCCGATGGGCGTCCCACAGATCGGGGCGGCGTGATTTCGTGAGTTCGTGGCTTTGCGCGCGACGCCATTCGCGGATCCGCTGATGATGGCCGGAGGTGAGAACCGCCGGGATCTCGCGGCCTTCCCACGAATGCGGGCGCGTATAATGCGGGTATTCGAGCAGGCCGTGTTCGAAGCTTTCCTCGTCGAGCGAGGCGTCCGCGCCCACGACGCCGGGCAACAGGCGCGCGACGGCGTCGATCAGGATCATCGCGGGCAGTTCGCCGCCCGAGAGCACATAGTCGCCGACCGAAATCTCCTGCATCCCGCGTGCGTCGATCACGCGCTGGTCGACACCTTCGAAGCGGCCGCAGACGAGAACGGCGCCCGGACCCGCCGCCAATTCGCGCGCACGGGCCTGCGTCAGCGGCACGCCGCGCGGCGACAAAAGAACGAGGGGTCGGTCGCGGCGATCGACGGAATCGATCGCGCTCGCCAGAATGTCGGCGCGCATCACCATGCCCGGCCCGCCGCCCGCCGGCGTGTCGTCGACCGAACCGTAACGCGTGGTCGCGAACTTGCGGATGTCGATCGTCTCGAACGACCAGCGTTCTTCAGCGAGGGCCTTGCCGCAGAGCGACAACCCAAGCGGACCCGGGAACATTTCCGGCAGGACGGTGAGAACGGTCGCAGCCCAGGTCATCGCGGGCCGGCCTTTCGTTCGGCGGCTTCGTCGGCCGCGAGCACCGCCATGCCGCTTTCCGACAACGTCACGCGCCCGGCTTCGACGTCGACGTCGGGGACCATGCTGTCGGCGAAGGGCACGAAGCTCGTCTTGCCCCCTGCCCGTCTGATCTCCAACAAGTCGCCGGCGCCGAAGTGCTGGAAGCCCGCAACCTCGCCGACCTTGTCGCCGCCTTGGTCGTAGACCGAAAGGCCGATGAGG
>QKCS01000199.1 GCA_003246795.1 Alphaproteobacteria bacterium | reverse complement strand
GGCCGCTTCAAGCCGATGTCGGCGAACGGCGTGCGGCTGAGCCACACCCAGAGGAAGACGAGCAGCGCACCGAGCGGCGGCGCCACCACCCCGCCCGCAACCACGAGAAGCCCGACGACGATCCCGAACACGCCCGCGCCGCGCAAGCCCGCCGCCGTCCCGAGATCGAAATTCAACCGTTCGCCCTGCCCGTCCACGGTCCCGCCCGCTATCGTCGGCGCGAGCCTAACGACCCTGTCCCCGCAAACTCAAGAGGCGCGGCCGCCTCAGTCCTGCGCGTCGTTCGCCTCGTCCTCGCTTCCCGGCGCGGGCATGTAGCTCGCCACGTAGGGCGTTTCGGCGAGCGAACGCAGGCACATGTTCCCGGGCAGCGGCATCACTTCCTTGCCTGGCGCGACTTCGTAGAGCGCGCTCGTGATGCCGGTAGCGTTGCCGGGCACGAAGCTCATCTTGAAGCGCACCCAGCTGTCGGCGCGGTTCGCGAACATCACGCAGCCGTCGACCTTGCGCCGCGTCAGGTCCGCGCACGCATCGCCCAGGCAATGGCCGACCAGCGTCTCGTCCAGCGCCCACGGCGAGCGCCGGAACGAGGCGGTGACCGGGCCGATCGCGCTGACCTGCATGCGCACGCAGTCCCTGCCGTTCGCCGTGTTCACCGCCGTCTCCGCGTAAGGGTCGACGTCGGCCGACGAACCCGCGCCTTCGAAGGCGATGAACCCGTTGCCCAGGTTTCGCACCGTCAGACAACCGCCGAGATTCGACAGCGCGATGTCGTAGCAAGCCTCGCCCGTGCACTTGGCGACCGGCCGCGCCTTCGGCGTCTTCGCCTCATGCGTTTCGACGGAGAAAGCGGAAAGATCGTCGGGTCCGCGGCCGACGCATCGGTCGGCAAGCGCCGCGCGCGCCACGCCGTAGGGCCGCAGCACGATGAGCCCCTTTTCCTTGCCGACCGAGAAGGTGACCAGCACGAGTTCCTTGTCGGTGTTGCGGATCTCGATGCAGCCGCGCTCTTCAACGAACGCGAGCGCCGCGCAGGCCTCGCCCGAGCAAGCGACCTCCGCCGCCCGCGCCGGACCGCCGCTCCACGACGCCATATATAAGGTGACAAGCGCGGCAACGGCGCGGAAAACGGCCCCGCGCGCGCCAAACGCGCGCCCAGCCGAAAGTCGCCTCCGCGCAAATCGCAACCCCATGCCGGCCGCCCCCCTTGCGTTCCGCAAAGGCTAGCATTGCCCGCCGCGGACCGCCACCCGCGGAACAGCCTTAGGCCTGCGGCCGCCCGCCGACGATCGACACGCGCTCGCCGTAGCGCTCATGCGGATAATAATCCCACGCCGCGTGGTGCTGCGTCACGCGGTTGTCCCAGAACGTCAGCGTGTCCGGCGTCCACCGCACGCGGCACTGGAATTCGATATGCGTTTCGATGTGGCGCCACAGCATCTCGAGCACGGCCGCGCTCTCCTTGCGATTGAGCTCGTTGATGCGCGTCGTGAAGCCGCGGTTGACGAAGAGCGATCGCTGCAGCGTGTCGGGGTGGCGGATGACGACGGGATGCGTCGTTTTCGGCCAGCCGCCTTCCGGCGGCGGCGTGCCGTAGCCGCCGGTGTAAGGCTTCGCGCCGTCGTGCACCGCGGTCAGCCCTTCGACGAACGTCTTCATCGCCGGCGACAGCGCCTCGTAGGCCGCGATCGTGCTCAAGAAGCACGTGTCGCCGCCGCCGCATTCCGGCGTCTTCGTGATGTAAAGCATCGACCCCAGCGGCGGCTCCTCGTCGCACGTGACGTCCGCGTGCCATTCCTCGCCCGCGACATAGCGCGACTTCGCGTCCGCCTTCACCACCAGGATTTCCGGGTCGATCGGTTTCGCGTTGGCGTCGCCGTTCGCATGTACGGGCGTCGCCTTCTTCGCATGATAGGGATGCACGTGCAGCCGCCCGAACAAGCGCGCGAACCGCTTGTGGTCTTCGCGCGTCAACTTCTGATCGCGGAAAACGAGCACCGAATGCGCATTGAACGCCGCGCGAATCTCCGCCGTCTGTTCGTTCGAAAGCGGCTTCGAAAGATCGGCGCCTTCGATCTCCGCGCCGATCACCGGCGTCAGCGGTTTGATCGCAATCGTATGGGCGGCGAGCGATGAGGTTTCGGTCTTGAGCGGGCTCGACATGCGCGCGGCCATGGCGCTTTCTCCTCTTCGGCGATTGCCGCCTACCGAATCTGCACCTGCCGTGGCCCGGTCCGCAAGGCCCGGTCGAGAAGCCCCGGGCGCCTCAAAACCGCATCAAATGCCCGACACGCACCGAGGCTTGGCTCGTGTTCGAGCGATAGTGCGCGCCGTTGATGAGGTCGCCGTCCTCGCCGATCGCCGCGAACAGTTCCGATCCCGGCATGAACTCCCAGCGATAGCGCGCCGAGAGACCGAACGCGTCCGAGATGTTGTCGTACTGCATCTGCGTGCGCAGCTGCATGTCGGGCGTGAAGTTCAGCGCCACGTTGAGCGCATAGATCTGGATCTCCAAATCGCCCGTCGGCAGCGTGATGTTGTAGAAGGAGTGCTCGCCCGCGATATCCCACGACGAGTTCGGACGCCAATTCAGCGCGGCAAATGTTCGCAGCATCCGCCCGCCGAAGAAGCTGCAGCACTCGATCTCCGCCCGTCCGGAAATCGGCCGCCCGATCGCCGACTCGAAATAGAGCTTGGCGTTCGTCCACGTGTATTCGCCGACCGGCACCGTCACGTCGCGCGGCAGATCGAACGGCGCGTCGACGTTCTCGTAGGTATTGATGACGTCGAGGAACGCAAGGTCGGTCGTCTGCAGCATGAAGCCGAACCACCCCCCGCCTTGGCGCGTCTGCAAGACGTCGTCGAGGTCGGTGACGAAGCGGTGCCACACGCCCGTCTCGTACCAGCGCACGACCGAGTTCTTCGGCCACGGCTGCCAATAGAAATCACCGTCATAGGAACGGATGCCCGGCCGGTTGACGAACCCAAGCGCCGGATAGAAATTTTCGCCGATCTCCTTGAACCGGAAATGTCCGGCGAACGGTTTGTTCGGATAGGCGAAATTGGCGCCGAACGCGTCGTCGTCGCCATAGACGTCCGAGAAGCTGCGCTCGTAGAAAAAGTCGGCCTTGAACGTGTCGCCGCCGAACCAAGTCGAATTGCGGAACTGGAAGTCGCCGCCCGTGACGGTGTTCTCGGTCAGCCCCGTCGGATCGCCGTTCGTGAACACGAGCCCAAGTTCGGATTGGCCGAGCACCGGCTGCGTGATGCGCGCAGCCGACAGGATTTGCCCGTCGTAAAAGTCGGTCCCCTCCGCCGCGACGAGCAACCCGCCGACGCCAAGCGAACCCAGCTGTCCCGAGACCTTCGCGCCTGCCACGATGTCGACCGGCGTGCCCTCGACGAGCCCGATGTTACGGGAAAAGAAAGGCCGCCCGTTCACCTCCTCGGAAAGGTTCGTGCCACCGAATTCGAACACCGCCGCGTCCTGCAGGAAGAACTCGCGCGTCTCGGGAAAGAAGAGGCCGAACCGACCCGTGTTCACCTTCCGCTCGTCGAGCGGCGTGTCGGAGAAGTCGGTGTTGAAGGTCAAGGTGCCCGTCAAGGCCGGCGTGATCTTATAGGTCACGTTGCCCGACGGTTCGAAGCGCACGTCGTCTTCGCGCGGCGGCATCCATTCGTGTTTGTAACGCAGGCTGCCGTAGAGCTTCAGGTCGAGCCCCAATCCCTGCGTCGTGTCGCGCACGCCCTCGAGCGTCCCGGAGCGCGAGATGTCGACCGACGGCAGTTGATTGTCGATCTGCGACCAGCGGATGCGCTCGCCTTTGCGGCGGATCAGGCGGAAGAGATCGAACCCCCAATCGGCCTTCGCCGCGTCGTACGAGATGCTGCGGAACGGGATCGCGACTTCCGCCGTCCACCCGTCGGCGACGACGCGCGCGTGCGCGTGCCAAATCGTGTTCCATTCGATCAGGAAGTCCGTGTTGTTCTGCACCAGCGCGTCGGCGCGCGCGCCCAAGGGATTGACCTCGAACACATAGCCGTCGCGCCGCGACATGTACGGGTCGAGATAGATGCGGAAGAGATCGTCCTTCGACAGATCGCCGTCGCGCGCCTTGACCGACGCCGTGATCTTGTCCGGCTCGCGATCGAACGCGTGAATGGCGAAATAGAGAGTATGCTCGTCGTAGAGCACGCGCACGACCGACCGCTCGCTCGCCGGCCGCCCTTCGTTCGGCTCCAGCTGATAGAATTCGTCGAGCGCCTTGGCCCCCGCCCACACCGCATCGGAGATATCGCCGTCCAGCTTCGGCGCCGCGCCCGCGTCGATGCGCGTCGCCACGGCGTTCGGCTGATAAGTTTTGAAGTCGCGAACGGGCGCGCGCGCGCCTTCTTCCGCCGCACTTGCGCCACCCCACGATGCGACCCAAACGGCCGCCACGACCATGCGCGCCCACGCACGGCTTCGCCTCTTTCGTCTGAGCATCCCCCCGGACCCCCGTGACGGAAGGAGAGCACGAAGCCACGCCGCAACGCCCGTTAATTTCCCGACGGAAAGCTCACCATTCCGCGAGCGTGCTCTGGCGGTGACGGTCGCGCGCCCGGTTCATCGGCAAGATCGCATCTCCGTTGGTTAACTCACTTGCGAAGCGCCTGAGCGGGTGTGAGCACGATGGTGAGGTGATTTCCCCCCTTCGCGGCGAGCGGCCGATAGGTCACGCGCGCGCTCAAACCGAACAGAAGCGCCAGTCCGGCCTGACCAACGGCGGACGTTTCGCGCGGAAGCGGCCACCGCGTGGGATCGAACGCCGGCGCCTCGTCGGCATAGGTGACGGTGACCTCCCGCCCGACGATCAGGCTCAAATGCACCGGCCGTTCGCACTCGCCGCGATAGCCGTACTTGATCGTGTTGGTAAACAGCTCTTCGACCACCACGCGCACGCGCCCGATCGCCTCGCCGTCCACGCGGCGCGCGACGCACGTTTTCTCCAGCGATTCCAACGCCGTTTGCAGTCCCCTTGTCGTGGCG
>QKCS01000344.1 GCA_003246795.1 Alphaproteobacteria bacterium | reverse complement strand
GGCGCGCGAGCAGGGTCTTGCCGTGGGTGTCGCGCGCTGGCCGCTACACGACAACGACCGCGCGCAGGCCGAACGCGAAACGCACGGGCTAGCGAAGATTGTCGTTTCGAAGGGGCGGGTCGTGGGCGCCACCATCGTGGCCCCGCATGCGGGGGACCTGATTCTGCCCTGGGTGCTCGCCATCTCACAAAAGACGAAGCTGAGCGCGATGGCGGGGATCGTGGCCGCATACCCGACGCTCGGCGAGATTTCGAAACGCGCGGCCGGGTCGTATTTCACCCCGACGTTGTTTTCGGCGCGAACGCGGATGTTGATTAAGGTTTTGTCGTGGTTCGGTTAACCCGCTGAACTCTTTCTCTTTCGTCGCGACGGCATGCTATCCCTCATCGCGGCGATGGTCGGTCTTCTCCAAAACATTCGCGATTTCCTTCACCGTCATCTGGCTGGAAGCCTGTCGGGGCGATTGCTGCTGTTGACGACGGTGTTCGTATTGTTGTCCGAAGTGTTGATCTATTTCCCGTCGGCGGCGCGGTATTATCACGACCTTCTGGCCGGCCGGCTCGCCTCAGCGCAGATCGCAGTGCTGGCGCTCGACGAAGTCCGCGACACGGAACTCTCGCCGAGGTTGCGGGGGGAGTTGCTCGCCAACGCCGAAGTGCGCCTCGTGGCGCTCAAACGCAACAACACGCGCCGGCTCTATCTGGCCGAATCGGCGCCGCCGGAAGTGAACGGCGAGATCGATCTTCGCAAGGCGCTTTGGCCTGAGCTCATCTGGGCGAGTCTCGACTGCATGTGGGCGGGCGAGGGCCGAGTGCTGCGCGTGCAAGGGACGCCGCGCCTCGGCGGCGGCGACTTCATCGAAGCGCTGATCGACGAAACGCCGATCCGCGAGGACCTACTTTCTTATTCCGCGCGCATATTGGTGTTGTCGATCCTGATCGCGATCGTGACGTCGTTGCTCGTGTTTGCGGCGCTCTTCTTCCTCTTTGTGCGGCCGATGCAGCGCGTCACGCGTTCGATGGTGCGCTTTCAAGAGCGCCCCGACGACGCGCAACGCATCATCGTGCCGAGCCTACGGGCCGACGAGATCGGACAGGCCGAGAGTGTGTTGGCGGCGATGCAGACGGAACTCCGGCAGGCCTTGCAGCAGCGCGAACATTTGGCGGCGCTGGGCACGGCTGTCGCGAAAATCCAGCATGATCTCAGGAATATCCTGGCGAGCGCGCAGCTTGCGTCCGATCGGCTCTCGTCCAGCAACGATCCGACGGTGAAGACGCTGGCGCCGCGGCTGGTGCAGTCGATCGATCGCGCGATCGCGCTGACGACGAACACGCTGAAATATGGACGCGCCCAGGAACCGCCGCCGCGCCGCCGGCGCCAGACGCTGCTGCCGATCGCCGACGAAGCCATGCATGCGGCGTTGGCGGCGGGTGACGGCACTGTCGGCTGGAACAACGCCTTCGATCCCGCTCTCGAAGTCGATGGGGACGGCGAACAGCTGCTGCGCATTCTCCTGAACATCGGCCGCAACGCCGTGCAGGCGCTGGAAGGCCGGGCGGGCGGGGCCGTTACTATCTCGGCAGAGCGCCGCGATGGTTCCGTCGTCATCGACTTGAGCGACAACGGCGAGGGTATTCCAGCCGAAGCGTTGAAGCATTTGTTCGAACCGTTCGCGCGCCAGGGCCGTGCGGGCGGAACCGGGCTTGGCCTTGCCATCGCGCGGGAACTTGCGCGCGGTCACGGCGGTGATGTGGTACTTCTCAGGTCGGGCCCGGACGGCACCGCGTTCCGGATCACCATCCCCGATACAGTGACGGACACCGACGGCGCGAAATGACGGCATTGCTTGCGGATATCGGCGGGACGAACGTTCGTTTCGCGACGCTGACGGACGACGGGCGGATCGAAGCAATCGAATCGTGGCTGACAGCGCTCTATCCCGACATCGGCTCGGCGGTCAAAGCGTATGCGGACGCGACCGGTGCGACGCTGCCGTTCCGTGCCGCCGCGATCTGCGCGGCCGGGCCGTTGATGGGTGATCGCATCGACCTGACGAACTGCGAGTGGAAGATCGCGCGCGATGAAATCGCGAAAGCGACCGGCGCGCGCACGCCGACCCTGGTCAACGATTTCGCTGCCGTCGCACGGGCCTTGCCCGTGTTGGGCCGGGGCGACCTGACTCAGATCGGCGGCGGCGCGGCGGCGGACGACGCACCGAAGCTTGGGCTCGGGCCGGGCACGGGCCTTGGCGTGGCGAGCACGGTGCCCGACGGCCACGGCGGTTGGATCGTGATGCCGGGCGAAGGGGGGCATATCGACCTTGCGCCCACGAACGATCGCGAAATCGCTGTTGTCTATCAGCTCATCCGCGACTACGGCCACGTCTCGGTGGAGCGTGTCTTGTCCGGGCCGGGGCTCGAGACGCTTTATCTCACGCTTGCGGCGCTCGATGGCGTGAAGCTGCCGTCGAAGCCGGTCGCGCAGGACATCGCGAAGGCGGCGCACGCGAAGAAGGATGCTCTCGCGGTCGAGGCGGTGTCGCTTTTCACCGGTTGGCTCGGCAGTGTTGGCGGCGACTTGGCCCTGGCGCTCGGCGCGCGAGGCGGGGTCTACATCGCCGGCGGCATCGTCGCGCAGTGGGGCGCGGCGTTCGACAGCAAGTTCTTCCGCCATCGCTTTGAGGCGAAAGGACGGATGAAGGCGTTCCTTGCGCCCATCCCCTGCTACGTTATCACGGCCAAGGACTTGGCGTTTCGCGGACTCGCCGAAATGGTTCGCGCGGCCTAGTCCCCGCCCACCGAACCTTCACGGCGTGGATCGGCCGCGGCGTCGAAGCCCGCTTCCGTCACGCGGATGCCGTTCAATCCGCTTGTTTGGCTCATCATCTTGACCTCGTGGCCCATCTCGCGAAGCGCTGCGGCGACGCCGTCGAGATCGCGACCGTCTTCAAGTTCCGTCGGGCCGCTGCGGCTCGTCGTGTTGGGGAGCGCGATGGCGTCGGCCATGGGCATCTTCCAATCGATCAGGCCGACCAGCGTTTTCGCGACGTATGGGATTATGCGCCAGCTGCCGGGAGAACCGATCACGGCGAACAGCTTGCCGTTCGCGTCGAAGACGAGGGTCGGCGACATCGACGAGAGCGGCCGTTTCCCGGCATCCGGCGCGTTGGGCAGGCGGCGATTGTCGGCCGACGGCCGGAATGTGAAATCCGTGAGTTGGTTGTTTAGGAAGAAGCCGGCCGCCATCAAATGACTACCGAATGGTCCTTCGACCGTCGTCGTCATGGCCAGCGCGTTGCCGTCGTCATCGATGACGCTGACATGGGCCGTTCCGGGTTTCGCATAGTTGGGAATGCGCAGGCTGCGTAAAGTCAGATCGGCGCCTTTGGGTGCGCCCGCTTCGATCGTCGCGCGGTCCATCACGGTTATCAGCGAAAGCAGTTTTGAACGCTTGGCAAGATACACTGGCGCGATCATGCCGGGCAGCGGCGGGGGCACGTAGTCCGGATCGCCGAGATAGGCGGCGCGGTCGGCGAAGGCCAGGCGCTGTGCCTCCGTGAAGAGATGGATGGCTTGCGTTGATGCGGGCTTTAGCTTCGAGACGTCGAAGCGCTCCATGAGCTTCAGGATTTGCAGCGTCGTGACGCCGCCGGAGCTGGGCGGGCCCATGCCGCAGATCGTGTAGGCGCGGTAGATGCCGCAAACCGGTTCGCGCTTCTTCGCTTTGTAGTTCTTCAGGTCAGCAAGCGTCAGCGCGACGGCGCCGCGCGGTGCTTCCGTCACCGCCTTGACGATCGCGTCGGCGACGGGGCCGCTATAGAAACCGTCGGGCCCTTTCGCGGCGATCGCGCGCAGCGTTTCGGCGTAGGCGAGGTTTTTGATGACGTCGCCCTGTTCGACCGGTTTTCCGGCGGGCCGCAGATATGCCGCCGAAGCCGGTATCCAACCGAGCGCGAAATCGCGTCCGACGGCGTTGGCGAGGCGTGGCGAGACGGGAAACCCACGCTCGGCGAGATCGATCGCCGCCGTGAAGAGATCGGCCCACGGCAGGCGGCCGTGTTCCTTGTGCGCCAACCAAAGGACGGCGATGTCGCCTGGCACGCCGACCGAGCGTCCGCCGACCACGGCTTCGATCATGCCGAGGGGCTTGCCGTCGGGACCGAGGAAGAGATTGGGCGTCACCGATTTCGGCGCGGTCTCGCGGCCGTCATAGGTTTCGAGTTTCTTCGCCTTGGCCGTCCAATGTACGATGAACGCGCCGCCGCCGATGCCGGAGGATTGCGGTTCGACGAGACCCATCACCATCTGCGCCGCAATGGCCGCGTCGACGGCGCTGCCGCCCTTGCGCAGGACGTCGAGGCCCGCCTTCGTCGCAAGGTCGTGCGAGGCGACGATGACGTGGCGGCGCGGCGGATCGGCGGTCGCCGTGCCGATCGAAACGGCGAGCGCCGCGACGACGATCAACAGTTTACGAAGCATGTCGTGCAAGGCTAGCGTCGAGCGCATGATCCGTCCTGGTTCGAAAAATCTCATCACCGACGTCCGCGGCATCAAAGTCGGCAACGCCGAGGATGCAACGGCCATGACCGGGGTTACAGTGGTTTTTGCCGAGGCGCGCGCGGTGGGCGCGGCGGACGTCCGCGGCGGAGCGCCGGGAACCCGCGAGACGGAGGCCCTGCAGCCCGAAGGGCTGAACGTCGGCGTGGATGCAATATCGCTTTCGGGCGGTTCGGTGTTCGGGCTCGATACGGCGGGGGCCGTGACGGCCTGGCTTGCGCAGGCGAATCGCGGATTTCGTCTGGCGAACGCGCCCATGGTGGCGCCGATCGTGCCAGCGGCCATTCTGTTCGATCTCACGAACGGCGGCGACAAGAATTGGGGGGCAGAGCCGCCGTATCGCGTGCTTGCGCCCAAAGCCTGCGAAACGGCGGGGGACATGTTCAAGCTGGGCAACGCCGGGGCGGGATACGGCGGCCGCGCGGGCGCCTACAAAGGCGGGCTTGGCTCGGCGTCGGCGGTGACGGCGGACGGATTCGAAGTCGGCGCGATCGTCGCGGTGAATTCGTTCGGATCGCCGGTCATTCCGGGAACATCGACGTTGTGGGCTTGGCCGTTCGAACAGGCGGATG
>QKCS01000025.1 GCA_003246795.1 Alphaproteobacteria bacterium | reverse complement strand
CCTGATCCACCGCCCGCCAAACGACGGTACCGCCGCGAGCGGCACAGACGGCAGACGACAACACGTGACTTCGTCCGCGCAACCGCTGCAACTGCTCCCGCGCGGCCGGCAAGTTTCCCGGCTTCTGAAAAATCTTACCGTCGACGCTCAAAACCTGATCCGCGCCGATCACCGTATCCGACGACCGACGCGCGCTGACCTTCGACGCCTTCAACTCCGCCAACGCATCCGCGATATCGCGCGGCGGCGCGCCCTCGGCAACCAAAGACTCAAGCACGGTAGTCTCATCGACGTTCGCGGCATCCAGCACAAAGTCGATACCCGCATCACGCAGCATCCGCTGCCGGGCCGCGCTGCCCGACGCCAAAACGAGCGAGCTCATTCGACGGGCTGACGCGCGCGACTGTAAAGCGCGATCACGGCCGCGGCCGTCTCTTCAATGGACCTGCGCGTCACATCGATGACCGGCCAACCCTTTTCCGCAAACAACCGGCGCGAAAAGGCGACCTCCGCCCGCACGGAATCCAAATCCACGTAGTCCGTTTCCGCCTGCTCATTCAGCGACAGCAACCGGTTCTTTCGAATCTGGATCAGCCGGTCCGGACTCGTCAGCAATCCCACGACGAGCGGATGCTGCACGCGGTCGAGTTCCCCCGGCAACGGGATCCCAAGAACGATCGGCATGTTCGCCGCCTTGATCCCACGATTGGCGAGATAGATGCACGTCGGCGTTTTCGACGTCCGGCTCACCCCGACCAAAACGACATCAGCGAGATCAAGCGTCCCGGCGCTTTGCCCGTCGTCATGCGCCATCGTGTAGTTGAGCGCTTCGATCCGCGCAAAGTAACGCGCATCAAGATCATGCTGCGCGCCCGGTCGATGACTGACTTCCGCACCCAGATAATTTCCGAGCAGCATCATCACCGGGTCGAGGACCGCGACTGACGTTTGCCCCAACTCGCGGCATCGCATCTCGAGCTGTCCGCGCAATTCCTGATTGACCATCGTGTGCAGCACCAATCCCGGCGCCGCCTCGACCTCGTTCAACGCACGCTCAAGCTGCTTGCGGTTGCGCACCAACGGATACACATGCTCGATCGGCCGCCCCATATCGAATTGCGCGCACGCCGCCTTCGCCACAGCGTTCAACGTCTCGCCGGTCGAATCCGAAACGAGATGCAAGTGAAAGTAGATCGCTACGCTGCGCGGTTTCTGCACGACACCTGAGGAACATGCTGTGTAAAGGTCACGTGATAAGATCGGGGACCAGAAGGGGATGCAAGATCAATGTCCTTCAACCCCAACCCGCCAATGCGATTCACCAACGTCTGTCCACGAACAGACCGACGCCGCCACCCTTTTCCCCGGTCTTCAAGTTTGACCGATCTGCGCAACTCGTCCACACGCCAAAACGTGCAACCAACCAGTCGATTCCTTCGAGTCCGCGTCACGTCCCCAGATGGGGATCGAATCCGCCCATGGGCACGACCCTGGGGATGCCGAGAGGACAGACGTTTTGTCCCAACTCTCCACACGCCCAACATCTTCCTTCAACCCTTCTCATATCTATAAAAGATAGGAGGTAGAGAACGGTCATAGACGTGACGGACAAGCAATCCGACAAGCCGATGTTGCGCGTTCTCCGCGGTACCGCTGCGGAGCCGAAACCCATTTGGCTGATGCGCCAGGCCGGCCGCTACCTCCCCGAATACCGCGAGACGCGATCAAAGGCGTCAGACTTCCTGTCGTTGTGCTTGAACCCTACGCTCGCATCCGAAGTGACGCTACAACCCATTCGCCGGTTCGGTTTCGATGCAGCAATTCTCTTTGCCGACATTCTAGTGATCCCGCATGGGCTTGGACAAAAAGTTTGGTTTGAACCGGGCGAGGGTCCGAAACTAGAAGCGCTCGATGCCGGTGGGATCGCGAAACTGAAACCAGCCGAAGTGCTGCCTCGACTGACGCCGATCTGTGAAACCGTCTCACAGGTCAAAAGCCAGCTTCCGAAAACCACGACGCTGATCGGATTTGCCGGCGCGCCATGGACAGTTGCGACTTACATGATTGCCGGCGGCAGTTCGAACGACAGCACGCCGGCACGGATGTTCGCGTTGCGCCATCCGACAGAGTTTGCAACGCTGATCGACCTTTTGGTCGAAACGACGGCCGACTATCTGATCGCACAAGCCGAAGCTGGTGCGGAAGTCCTGCAGATCTTCGAAAGCTGGGCGGGTACGATCCCGAACGATTCCGTTCAGGCGTTCTCCGTCGATCCGATTCGGAAGATCATTGGAAGCGTACATAAGCGCGTGCCAACAATCCCTGTTATCGTCTTTCCGCGTGGCGCTGGCGCCAACTATCGCCTCTTCGGCGACGTAGGCGCCGCAGCAATTTGCGTCGACACGCATACGTCGCTTCGCTGGGTCCACGGCGAAACCAAGAAGGCGGTGCAGGGCAATTTGGATCCTCTGACGCTGATCGCCGGCGGTAAAGCCTTGAGGGCCGCCGTCGAGAAGATCCTGACGGAGACCGCCGGGATTCCGCACATCTTCAACTTGGGGCACGGCATTCGCCCCGATACGCCGCTTGCCCACGTCGAAGAATTGATACGGCTGGTGCGGGGATGAGGGTTGCCGTCGTTCTCTTCAATCTGGGGGGCCCTTCGTCCCTGGATGCGGTCGAGCCGTTCCTCTTCAACCTATTCAACGATCCCGCGATCATTCGCGTGCCCCAACCGCTGCGTTGGTTCCTGGCAAAGACGATCTCGAAGCGCCGCACGCCGATCGCTCAGCAGATCTACGCCCGGATGGGCGGCAGTTCGCCGATCCTCGGCCAAACCTATAATCAGGCCTCCGAACTCAAATCGGCGCTCAGCGCGGAAGGCACCGTCTTCGAAACGTTCGTTGCGATGCGTTACACGGCCCCGCGCGCGGCCGACGTCGCCGAGCAAGTGCGCCGCTTCCGGCCGAACAAGATCGTCCTCCTGCCGCTCTACCCGCAGTTCTCAACGACGACATCGCGTTCGTCGTTGCGCGAATGGGCGCGCGAAGCGCGGGCGCACAGGATCGATACGCCGGTTGCGACCGTGTGCTGCTATCCCAAAAACCCCGGGTTCGTCGCGGCACAGGCGGCGCTGATCGCGGAAAGCATCGCGAAAATCCCACCCATGGTGCGTTTCCGTCTGCTGTTTTCAGCGCACGGACTGCCCGAGCGCGTGGTCGCCTCCGGCGATCCCTACCAGGCGCAGGTCGAGCAAACGGCGCGCGCGCTTGTAGCCGGACTCGGACGCTCGGACCTCGACTGGCGCGTCTGCTATCAAAGCCGCGTCGGCCCGTTGAAGTGGATCGAGCCGGCAACGGATGAAGAGATCGAACGCGCGGGCAGGGAAGGGCTCGCCCTCGTCGTCGCGCCGATCGCGTTCGTCTCCGAACATTCCGAGACGATCGTCGAACTCGACATGGAATACAGTCACCTCGCCTCGGAAAGCGGCGTTCCCCTCTATATCCGCACGCCGACCGTCGGCACGCATGCGGCGTTCATCCAAGGTCTCGCGGCTTTGGTTCGCGAAGCCTTGGTTCATGACGGAACGACGCCGGGCGACGGCACACGCTCATGCCCGGCAAAATGCCGCCAGTGCGCCTTGGAAAGGAAAGTCGCATGAACGAGGCGCTGGCGCCGTTCTATCCTTGGCTCAAAGCCTTCCACATCATCGCCGTCATCGCCTGGATGGCCGGCATGCTCTATCTGCCGCGCCTCTTCGTTTATCACTGCGAGGCCGCGGTCGGGACGCCCGAATACGAACGGTTCAAGCTGATGGAGCGCAAGCTGATGCGCGTCATCATCAACCCGTCGATGATCGCGGTATGGGTTCTGGGTTTGGCGTTGGCCTACACGCTCAACGCGTGGTGGGAGACCTGGTTCCTGTTGAAGCTGCTGTTGGTTCTGGTTCTGTCGGGCTTCCACGGGATGTTCTCGCGCTGGCGTCGCGACTTCGAGAACGGGGTCAACGCGAAGAGCCAACGCTTCTTTCGGATCGTTAATGAAGTACCAGCCGTCCTCATGGCGCTGATCGTGATCCTGGTGGTCGTGAAACCGTTCTGATTCCGCGCGTTGTGCGCAAACCGGGCGGAAACCAGCCGCAAGAAAGCCTCTTCAAACCGGACGGCAAGTGCGCTACATAGTGCTTCGTCCTCCGACAAACGTCCGGAAACGCCCGCAGAGGGGCCACCGTCACAGCGCTGTCGCTCGCGCCGGATAAGGCTTTCTCCGGGCAGGCTCCCAGCCAGCGCTGAGACTGTTCCGAACGGACACCTTCCCACCTACGGCCGCGCTCGCCCCACGAAGCCGAGCGTGTTCCGCCCATCTCGAAGTTCAAATTCTACCGTTTCCAAGAGAGTTGATTCCGATGTCGCTTCAAGAAGTGATGAAGCTCCAAGACCTGAAGACCAAGTCGCCGGCCGCGCTGCTCGAGTTCGCCGAAGAGCTCAAGATCGAAAACGCGAGCGCGATGCGCAAACAAGACATGATGTTTGCGATCCTGAAATCGCTTGCCGAGCAGGAAGTAGAAATCACCGGTTCCGGCGTCGTCGAAGTTCTGCCCGACGGCTTCGGATTCCTTCGTGCGCCGGAGTCGAATTACCTGCCCGGTCCCGACGACATCTACGTCAGCCCGTCGCAGATCCGCCGCTTCGCGCTCAGGACAGGCGACACGGTCGACGGTCCGATCCGCAGCCCTAAGGACGGCGAACGCTACTTCGCGCTCCTCAAGGTCACGACGATCAATTTTGAAGACCCCGAGAAGCAGAGGCACAAGGTCCACTTCGACAACCTGACGCCGCTCTACCCGGACGAGCGGATCAAGATGGAAATCGGCGACCCGACGATCAAGGACCGTTCGGCCCGCGTGATCGATATCGTGGCGCCCCTGGGCAAAGGTCAACGCGCGCTGATCGTCGCGCCGCCCCGCACCGGTAAGACCGTCTTGCTTCAGAACATCGCCAGGTCGATTGCGGCGAACCACCCGGAATGCTTCTTGATCGTGCTCCTGATCGACGAGCGTCCGGAAGAAGTCACCGACATGCAGCGCACGGTGAACGGCGAGGTCATTTCGTCGACCTTCGACGAACCGGCCTCGCGCCACGTCCAGGTGGCGG
>QKCS01000235.1 GCA_003246795.1 Alphaproteobacteria bacterium | reverse complement strand
CCGCATCAAAGTTTCCGATGCATATGCCCCCTTGATCGCGGAAGAATCCGACAAGCTGATCGACAACGAGGCGCTCGTGCGCGACGCCATCAAGAACGTCGAGAACGACGGCATCGTCTTCATCGACGAGATCGACAAGATATGCGCCCGCGAAGGTCAGGCCCGCGGCGGCGCCGACGTCAGCCGCGACGGCGTGCAGCGCGATCTGCTGCCCCTGATCGAAGGCACCACGGTCACGACGAAACACGGTCCCGTCAAAACCGATCACGTTCTCTTCGTCGCCTCCGGCGCCTTCCATCTCGCCAAGCCCTCGGACCTTCTCCCCGAATTGCAGGGACGCCTTCCGATCCGCGTCGAGCTCCAGGCGCTGACCCGCGACGACTTCCGCCGCATCCTGACCGAGACCGAGGCGAGCCTCATCAAACAGTACAAAGCGCTGATGCAAACCGAAGGGGTCGAACTCGACTTCACCGACGACGGCATCGACGCGCTCGCCGACGCGGCGGCCGAAGTTAACGCGACGGTGGAAAACATCGGCGCGCGGAGGTTGCAGACCGTGATGGAACGAGTGCTGGAAGAGGTAAGCTTCCACGCGCCCGACAGTCAGGGCGCACGCATCGTCGTTGACAAGAGCTTCGTCTCTAGGGAAATCGGCGCTTTGACGAAGAACGCCGACCTCTCGCGCTTCATACTTTGACGCGAGACGGATCGAACCTACACCCGATGGATGAGTTCAGACGGGCGAGTAGAATTGATCCACAACACGTTGAGATATATCGTGTAACGCTCTCTTTCGCGGTACGCTGATTCTCTGGGAAGTACCGCCCCCTCGGCGGTCGCAAACGTGTGTTGGGGTCGCGAGTGTCGAAGCGGAGCCTCTTCGTTTCTTTTGCCGAAAGCGACGGCGGACATTCTTATTTGGCCGCCCGCGCCATGCTCGAACCGGGCAATGTCGCTCATCTGATTTTCAGAAACACGGTCGCCGACTCACTCGACGCCGTGGCCGCCGGGCAGTCGAACTTCGCCGTCGTGCCCGCTTACAACTCGATCACGCAATGGGACGGCGCGACGCTGAAAGCGCTCGCGAGCGGACAGTTCGAGATCTACGCGCAAGTCTGCATGCCGACGAGCTACGTGCTCGTCGCGCACAAGGACTACATGACGGAATTCGTGAACGCGTATCTCACGCTGCGCGATCCGTCCGGCAATCCGACGCAAGAAGAAGCCGCGAAGATCTACACGCGCTTTCTCACGCGCATCTACGTGGGGCCTCAAGCCGAGGAACAATATCGCGGCCGCCTGATCCGCCCGGACATGAAGGACGCGACGATCGAGCTCTCGCGCAATCCACTGCGCATCCTCGAAGAGATCACGCGTTCCGAGTTGATCAAGGCGATGGCCGCCAGCGCCCCCGGCGCACGCCAACCGCTCGGCGGCGGCTATCAGCCGAACCTACCGCCGAACGTTTCGGGCGGTTCCATCAACATCGGCGCGGCGCCGGTGCTGTCTCAGGCGCCCGTGATGGCGCCCGTCCCGGTGCTCGACACGCTTCAAGCGCCCGCCGCGCTCGTGGCCGCAGGGCTGCTCGACGCCCCCGGCGACCCCGAAGGCTGGGATCAGCCCGGCTCGCTCGGCGAGATCGTCGCGCTGCTGCGCAAGCTCCTTGTTCTCCTGAACGTCTATTCGTTCGGCTCCCCCGATCTGCCGGAAAACAAGACGCAGTTCCTGCTCATCGGCCGCCGCAACACCACGATCCCGCCGGACGCCATTCGCTCGCCCATTGCTGCCGCCTCGCGCATCGCAGCCCTCGTCCGCCCGACACTGAAGAAGTCGAGCGCCGACCAATGGCTCGCGCCGCGCAGAGTGTTGGCGAAGCGCGCACGCGATCACGGGTTCGTCTTCGACCGGCCGCCGATGTTGCTCTCGCCGAGCAACCAGCGTGTCTTCCTGTTCGAAGGCGGCAAGCCGAAGGACGGCGTTCTGCCCAATCCGCTCGGCGCGCTCGAACGCGGCGCCGACTGGCTGTCCGACATCTTCTCGCCGCCTGCAAAGGACGGCGACAAGCCCCGAGTCCGCGCCAGGGCGAAAGACAAAACGCTCCGCAAGGCGATCGAAAGAAAAACGGACGGCAGAGTCAGAGACGACACGCCCGAAAAATTCGACGTGACGTTCCTGGGTCAGTATCCGACCTGGTGCGTCGACCTTGCGCCCGGCACCAGTTGCTGGTGCTGCGAGGAAGCACATGCCGAAAAGCAGGACGAAGCAGGCATCGGCCTTCCGCTCGCCCAGTTCCTGCTCGCAGGCCTCGTCGCATTGACGCTGCTCGCAATCGTTATCCTGCCCATCTATTGCACGTTCACCGGCGCCTGCACCTGGTTCGGCGGCACGCCGACATTCGAAGTGCCGCGTGTTCAGCAACAGGCGCCGCCGCCGACGGAACCAACGACGCCACCGGCTGAGCAAGCCGCGCCGCCGAAGTCGTCGGCCCCGGCCACGCCGCCGCCGCCCGCGGCGCCGGAAACCACAAACGGCGCTTATCCCGGCCTGAACAGCAACGAAACGACCGCGCCGGCCACCTCGCCAAAGGCCGAAACGCCAAAGCCGCCGCCGGTCTTCCACGTCGCCTTCTTCGAAGCGAAGTCGAACTTGACGCGTGAGGCGCTCAACGCGCTCGCCGCGGCCGCCGGACAAGTCCTCCAGGCCGGACGCACGACCAAGGTGCGCGTCGTCGCGCTCGGATCACGCGAGACGGATAGCGACCTCTGGCGTCGCCGACTCTACGCGGTGAAAGACGAGCTGGTTCGCTTGGGCGTTCCCGCCGACAAGATTCGCTACTCCGGGACGGGGCCCTACGTCGTCACGATCCGCGGCAACGCTCCGCAGCGCGAAAGCTCATTGCGCCGCAGATTCCGCACCGAGCTCGATGAAGTCGCGGATCCGTTGAGCGGCAGCTACTACCAGTAACCGTCGCCTAAGCGCGCTGGCGCCTGAGATAGACGTAGAGCGCGCCCGCGCCGCCATGGCGCCGATGCGCGCTCTGTACACCGACCACGAACGGAAGCATCTCAACCTCCGCGAGCCAACGCGGAACAAGCACGCGAAGCACGCCGGCTTTCGGCCGTTCCGGCATGGAGAACGGCCGCAGGTCGTCGCGCGTGTGCGCGGCCGGCGCACCTTTACCCGTGATCACCAGCAAGCACCGCTCGCCACGCTCGCGCGCGCGCCGGACATACGCAAGAAGCCGCGTGTGCGCCTGGGTTTGCGTCAGACCGTGAAGGTCCAATCGCGAATCCGGTTCGACCTTGCCCCGTCGCAAGCGTTCGGCCGTCGCGCCGTCGATGCCGAAACCCGTCGGCACGCGCGGCGTGGATTTCGCAGGCGAGCGCGCCGAAACCGGCTCCGCGATCGCAGTAGGTTCCGTCGCAGACCGCCCAACTGTAGATACGCGCGGCTTGTTCTTGATCTTCTGCGCCTTCAAGCGGCGCACGTGACGTGTGACCTCGTCCCACAGCGCCTGTTCGTCCGCACCCAGATCGCGCTTCTTGACCACGTCAGTTCAATTGCGCCGCCACGGCCTTGGGCAACAGCACGTAGAGTTGACCTTTGTGCGCCATTCGTCCCGCGATGCTCTCCGCCCGCGCGCTCGATCCCCAATAGACGTCGCCGCGCACCGGCCCGCGGATCGCGCCGCCCGTGTCCTGCGCCACCACGAGGCGGCGGAAGACGACATCGTCGTCGTTCGCGCCGTCGGCGGGCGCTTTGGCGTCGACCCACATCGGCGCGCCAAGTCCGTGGAACCGCCGGTCGACGGCAAGGCTCGCCTCCGGCGTCAGCGGCACGCCCTGCGCGCCTTCCGCACCCAGCGCCGGATCGGCGATCGCCTGCTCCTTGAAGAACACGTAGGACGCATTCTCGTTCATGAGCGCATGCCCCTCGGCCGGATGCGCCTCGAGCCACGCGCGGATCGACTGCATCGACAATTGCTCGCGCAAAATCTCGCCGCGGTCGACGAGCATGCGCCCGATCGCCGTGTAGACATGTCCGTTCTGCCCGTCGTAGGCGACGCGGATGACCTGACCGTCGGCGAACCGCACGCGCCCCGAGCCTTGTACGTGCAGGAAGAAGGCCGCCGCCGCATCGTCGACGTACACGATCGGCGACGAACGGCCCGCCAACCCCGTCGCCACGATCTCCGCACGCGTCGCGTAAGGCACCAACCTTCCCCCGTCGACGCGCCCGGCAATGCGTTCGCCTTTCAATTCAGGCCGGAACGCGCCGAGATCGACCGAAACCAAATCCGAAGGGCGCTTATGGAGCGGCACGTTGAACCGCTTCGTGCGCGTGCGGCTGCCCGTCAATTCGGGCTCGTAATACCCGGTGAAGAGGCCGACCGGCTCTCTACGGTTCATCGCCTGCGCCGGCACGAACCACGTCTCGAAGAACCGGCGCGCCGACTCGGCGGACGGCGAGGGGATCTGCCGCGCGGCATCGCAGGCGCCGCGCCAGGCCGCAACCCTGCCGTAGAGCGGCGATCCGCCGAACCCGTCGCCGTCCTTGCGCGCCGTGATCTTCTTGCAGGACGCGGCGAACGCGCCGAACGCCGCACGCGTGTCCGTCGCCGCCCAATCCTCGAGCGCCTCGTAACTCGTCCGTTTCAGAACGAGTTCATCGGCGGGCTTTACGGGAAGAACGCCGGTCAACGGCTTGCACGCCGTCGCCAGAATCAGAATCGCTGCGCCCAGCGCCGTCGGTGCACGCATGTGAAGGCTTCGCGAGAGAGGTTTAGGCTGAGGCGCCGGCCGTCGACACCAACTTCCAATTCGGATCGGACGAGCGCGTATCACGGGCGAACGTCCACACGTCGGTCACTTCGCGCACCACGCCCGCCGCGCCGTCGATCACCGCACCGGCGGCGTCGCGCGTCACGCTGATGAGTTCGCTGACGAACCGCACGGTCACCTCCGCAATGCGTCCGCGCAGCCCGACCTCTTCGAGGTTCGCCTGCTTCAAGCCGATGAACGAGAACTCCATCTGCTGGCCGGCCTTCTCGCGCGTCGTGATCGCGGAGTCGAAGCTGGCATAGACGTCGTCCGACAGAAGCGGCTTCAGCATTTCGCGATCGCCTTGCGCGAACGCGCGCGCAATCATCTCGTGCGCGACCTTGGCGCCCCCGACGAACGAGTCGGGATCAAAGCTGCGATCCGCT
>QKCS01000091.1 GCA_003246795.1 Alphaproteobacteria bacterium | reverse complement strand
CCGCCGTCACGGCGAAACCGCCGAAATAGTCGGCGACCCCCGACTCCTTCGGCGCGATGAAATCGGCGAGCGCGAGGTTCGGCCGCCGGTCGTCGCGCCTCATCTGCTGGCGCAGCGTGTGAAACGTGGCCAGGACCTTCGCACGCTCCGCGTCCGCATAGATCTCGATGTCGTCGAAGCCAACCGTGTTCGCGGGCCAGAACCCGACCACCGCACGCGCCTTCAGCCACGCTTGATCGATGATCTTGGTAAGCATCTTTTGCGCATCTGCATGCAGCGCGCGCGCCGTACTGCCGAACTTGTCGTCGTCCAGGATCATCGGATAGGTGCCGACGAGTTCCCATGTACGGAAGAATGGCGTCCAATCAATGTACCGCGCCACCGCCTTCAGGTCGATCCTGTCGAACGCGCGCGTCCCGAAGAAGCGCGGCACAGGCGGCGCATATCCTTTCCAATCGACTTTCAACCTGTTCGCGCGCGCTTCTACCAGCGGCAGCCGTCGCTCGACCGTCTTCCCGCGCGAAAACGACGCGGCAATCTTTGCGTATTCTCCGCGCGTCGATTCGATGAACGTGCCGCGATTGTCCTTCGACAGAAGGCTCGAAGCCACGCTGACCGCGCGACTCGCATCCGCCACATAGACCGTCGCACCACGCTTGTAGTTCGGCTCGATCTTGACCGCCGTGTGCACTTTGGAGGTTGTCGCCCCGCCGATGAGAAGCGGAATGTCGAACCCTTCGCGTTCGAGTTCCGCCGCCACGTGGCACATCTCGTCGAGCGACGGCGTAATCAGACCGGACAGCCCGATGATATCAGCCTTTTCTTTACGCGCGATCTCAACGATTTTCGCCGCCGGCACCATGACGCCGAGATCGACGACCTCGTAGTTGTTGCACTGAAGAACGACACCAACAATGTTCTTGCCGATGTCGTGCACGTCGCCTTTGACGGTCGCCATCACGATCTTGCCCGCCTGCTCGCGCGCCCGACCCGAAGCCTTACGCTCCTCCTCCATGAAGGGGATCAGGTGCGCGACCGCCTTCTTCATCACGCGCGCCGACTTCACGACCTGCGGCAGGAACATCTTGCCCGCGCCGAACAGATCGCCAACGACGTTCATGCCCGCCATCAGCGGGCCTTCGATCACGTCGAGCGGCCGTTTGGCTTTCAGCCGCGCCTCTTCCGCATCCGCGACGACGAATTCGTCGATGCCGTGCACGAGCGCGTGCTTGATGCGCTCCTCGACCGGCGCCTCACGCCAAACGAGCGTCTCCTCAGGCTTCGCCGCGCCGTCGCCTTTGAACTTGTCGGCGATCGCCAACAGCCGTTCCGTCGCGTCCGCGCGCCGGTTCAGAAGCACGTCCTCCACCGTCTCGCGCAATTCCGGCGGAATGTCCTCATAGACCGTCAGCTGGCCGGCATTGACGATGCCCATGTCCATGCCGGCCTTGATCGCGTGATAGAGGAACGCCGAGTGCATCGCCTCGCGAACCGGTTCGTTGCCGCGGAACGAGAAGGAGATGTTCGACACGCCGCCGGACACATGCGCGTGCGGAAGCCCCTCCTTGATGCGCTTGGCGGCCGAAATGAACGCGTTGGCGTAGTCGTTGTGCTCCTCGATGCCCGTCGCCACGGCGAAGATGTTCGGATCGAAGATGACGTCCTCGGGCGCAATGCCGACCTTCTCGACCAGAATGTCGTAGGACCGTTTGCAGATCTCGAACTTGCGTTCGGCGGTGTCGGCTTGCCCCTTCTCGTCGAACGCCATGACGACGACGGCCGCGCCATAGCGCTTGCACTTCTCGGCATGCTCGATGAAGGACGCTTCGCCCTCCTTCAAGCTGATCGAATTGACGACAGGCTTGCCCTGCACGCATTTAAGCCCCGCCTCGATCACCGACCATTTCGACGAGTCGATCATCACCGGCACGCGCGCGATATCGGGCTCTGCCGCGATCAGGTTGAGAAAGCGCACCATGGCCTTCTCGCTGTCGAGCAGACCTTCGTCCATGTTGATGTCGATGATCTGCGCGCCGTTCTCGACCTGCCCTTTGGCGACGTCCAGCGCCTTGTCGTAGGCGCCGTCGGTGATGAGCTTGCGGAACCGCGCCGATCCCGTGACATTCGTGCGTTCGCCGACGTTCACGAAGTTCGTCTCGGCGGTCAGCGTGAACGGCTCGAGCCCCGACAACCGCATATGCCGCTCAACCTGCGGAATCCGGCGCGGCTCGTGAGGTTTCACCGCCGCCGCGATCGCTTTGATGTGTTTCGGCGACACGCCGCAGCAGCCACCAACGATGTTCAACAATCCCGCTTGCGCGAACTCCCCAAGGACGCCTGCCATGTATTCCGGCGTGTCGTCATAGCCGCCGAACGCATTCGGAAGGCCCGCGTTCGGATGCGTCGAAACCATCGTATCCGCGACGCGCGAGAGGTCGGCGACATATTCCCGCAAATCGGCCGCGCCCAGCGCGCAATTCAAGCCGACCGCGAACGGCTTTGCATGGCGGATCGAATGCCAGAAGGCTTCCGTCGTTTGCCCGGTCAGCGTACGTCCCGATTTGTCGGTGATCGTGCCTGAGAACCAGATCGGCACGCGAAACCCGACGTCGTCGAACACGGTTTCCGCCGCGAAGGCCGCAGCTTTGGCGTTCAACGTGTCGAAGATCGTCTCAATGATCAGCGCATCGACGCCGCCTTCGATAAGTCCCGCAATTTGCTCGCGATACGCGGCGGCCAGATCGTCGAACGTGATCGCGCGATACCCTGGATCGTTCACGTCCGGCGACAACGACGCCGTCCGGTTCGTCGGCCCGACCGAGCCCACCACCCACCGCGGCTTCTCGGCGGTCGAAAACTTGTCGGCGCACGTGCGCGCCAGATGCGCAGACGCCAGATTCATCTCGTGCGAAAGATGCTCGCAGCCGTAGTCCGCCTGGCTGATGCGCTGCGCGTTGAACGTGTTCGTCTGGATGATGTCCGAGCCGGCGTCGAGGAACGCGTCGTGGACGTGACGCAACACCTCCGGCTTCGTGATCGCCAGCAGGTCGTGATTGCCCTTGAGGTCACGCGTGAAGTTTGCGAAGCGCTGGCCGCGATAGTCCTCTTCGGCCAGCTTGTAGGTCTGGATCATCGCGCCTTTGGCGCCGTCGAGCAGCAGGATGCGCTCGCGCGCGGCCGCTACGAGCGCGTCGAAGCGCTGTTTTCTCTCTGTGATGTTCATGCCGCCTGTTGTCCGGGGACGTGCGCGCGCACGCCCAGCAAATGGCAGATCGCAAACGTCAGATCCGCCTGATTCAATGTATAGAAATGGAAGGCGTCGAAGCCGTGGCGGCGAAGCCGCTCGACCTGCTCGGCCGCCACCGTCGCCGCAATCAGCTTGCGCGTCTGAAGGTCGTCGTCCAGTCCCTCGAACTTGCGCGCAAGCGCTTCGGGGATCGAGGCGCCGCAACGCTTCGCCATGCGCACGACGCCCTTGAAATTGGTTGCCGGCATAATGCCCGGCACGATCGGAATGCGAATGCCCTCGCGATAAGCGCGGTCCGCGAAGCGCAATACGACATCGGTGTCGTAGACGAACTGGGTGATCGCGCGGTCGGCGCCGGCGTCGATCTTCGCCTTCAACAGCGCATAATCGTGTTCGACGGACGGCGAGTCCGGATGCTTCTCCGGGTACGCGGAAACGCTGACCTCGAACGGCGCGATCTCGCGGATGCCGCGGATGAGCTCAGGCGTCGACGCATAGCCGTCCGCCACTTGGCTGTACGGCCCCGGCTCCGGCATGTCGCCGCGCAGAGCGACGATGTGCTTGACGCCGGACGCCCAATACTCGCGCACGATATCGTCGATCTCCGTACGCGACGTGCCGACACATGTCAGGTGCGCGGCCGGTTTCAAATCCGTTTCCGCCAAAATGCGTTTGATGGTCGAGTGCGTGCGCTCGCGCGTCGAGCCGCCGGCGCCATAGGTCACCGAAACGAACGCCGGATGCAGGGGCGCCAAGCGTCCGATCGAACGCCACAACTGCGCCTCCATTTCTTCGGTACGCGGTGGAAAGAATTCGAACGAAACGTCAAGCGACATCAGGCCGCCTCCTTCGTGCGCCGTTGCGGCACGGCGGACGCAACGGCGAGCCACACGACGACGGTCAAACCCGATTGGCCGCGCGGCGGCAGCGCGCGCGTCGCGGCGAGCGACAAGCCTGCCGCCTTGCACCACTGCGCGACTTCCTTGTCGGCGAAGCCGAGCCTGCGGTGCTGATGCTCGTCGCGCAGGAACTCCAACGCATGCGGCGCGAAATCGACGATGACGGCTTTGCCGCCGGGTTTCAGGACGCGCGCAGCTTCGGCGACCGCCGCCGAGGGATCCTCGAGATAGTGCAGCACCTGATGCACGGTGATGAGGTCGAAGCTTTGGTCGGCATACGGCAGCTGAAACAGATCGCCGCGCCGAACCTGCACGTGATTGAGCGACGCTCGCTCGATCCGCGCCCGCGCGAGCGACAGCATCTCGCCGTTCAGATCGATCCCGACGGCCCGCGATGCGCGCGGTGCAATGAGCTCGAGAATGCGTCCCGTCCCCGTTCCCAGGTCGAGATAGGCCGACACCGGCTGCGCCCCGACAAATTCGAGCACCGCGCCCTCGACCTGATCTTCGGGAATGTGCAACGCGCGAATGCTGTCCCATTCGCCCGCGTTCGCCGCGAAATAGTCCTGCGCGTCGCTCTGGCGCTGCTTGCGCACGGCATCGAGCCGTTCGAGATCACGCTTCAGCACAGGGTCGTCCCACGGCAACAGCTCGCCGAGACGTTGTGCAATCGCCTTCGCCGGCTCGTCCTCGGCGAGGCGATAGAAGACCCAGCTGCCTTCCTTGAACCGCTCGATCAACCCGGCTTCGGACATCAGTTTCAGATGACGGCTGACCCTGGGTTGGCTTTGTCTAAGAATCTGAGTGACCTCGCTGACCGTCAGCTCCGCCTGGGTAAAAAGGGCAAGCAGGCGCAGCCGCGTGGATTCGGCCGTCGCCTTGAGTCCGTTAAGGATGTCGTCCAGGGTCGCCATGGCGACCACATATAAACATATCTTTATATGATTACCTAGACCAACCAGTGAGTGTGGTCACATCGCCCTCGCGACAAAGTCGCAACATGGGGAAACATTCAAAAGCCTCACGGGATCGTAACCTTCTGCTGGCAACGTGGTGTACCGTATAAGCGGGTGATCGGA
>QKCS01000281.1 GCA_003246795.1 Alphaproteobacteria bacterium | reverse complement strand
GAACAGTTCGTGTGGAACACGGTTCACGCGCGCGTCTATGAAAAGAAATCGAAGTGGTTCGAGCCGATGTCGACCCCGCACTCCGTGATGTGGTGGATCCCCGCGGGACATGTCCCCACCGTCGAGGAAGCAATGGATCGGCTCGGCGAACTCACCGCGCGCGGGCCCGCGGAGCGCGCGTTCGGGTGGGAGAGCCTTCCTGCGATCAAACTTTGGATGAGCCGACGCTGCGCCTGACGCGAAAACGGCGCGCCTCGATGGGCGCGCCGCAAGAAATCATGCCGTGCGTTGCTATTCGGCCGCTTCCGCCGCGCGCTTGACGCCGCTTTCGCGGTTGCGCAATGCGACGATCGTCGCGTCGACGAGATCGAACGCGAATGTTTCGTCCAGCGCCGCGTGGCCGTTGAGAAGCCGGTAGAGGATCGGGCCGTAAATCAAGTCGGCGGCTAGATCGGCGTCGGCCTCGAACGGGACTTCGCCCCGCAACTGGGCCCGGGCGACGATGGCGCGCACGACCTCGCGGTGGGCGGCCATGAGCGAGGTGCGGAAAGCCTCGGCAAAGCGCGCGTCGGCCTGCGATTCGGCGATCAGGGCGCGATAGACGGGCCCGCGGCGCGACGACAGCGCACGAACGGTCGGGCGGATCAGCTCCAACAGGTCGCCTTTGAGCGAACCGGTGTCAGGCGCCAAGCCCTCTTGCGCCGGCATGTCGGCCGTTAACGCTTCGAGCACGATGAACGCGGCCGACGCCCACCAGCGATAGATCGTCTGCTTCGAAACCCCTGCCCTGGCGGCAATTGCTTCAATGTTCAGAGCGGCATAGCCGTCGTTTTGAAGAATATGCATCGCGGACTGAATGATCGCCCGACGCGATTCGGCGCTGCGTGGCCGACCCGCACGCGGCCTCGGCGCGAGATTCTTTTCCGCATTATCTGCGTGTGTCATGAGCCCCTCGAAACGAAGAAAGTGCCCCAGCAATTCGCTGTGACAAATGCGAATCACTTCTCAGATGTGAGGGTGTTCGCGCGCGGCCCGAGGGTCAAGCGGCCATCAACGCAATTATTGCTGCGTGGCAAAGCGTTCCAGAAAATAAGATGCGTCGAGCGGCATGCGTGCAATCACTTCACCGCTCTTGCCCATCACGCCGATCACGCGGCCATCTACTTCAACTTGAAGACCGCCGGCATTGCCCGTTTGCATGATTAAGCCTGTGCGCACCGGCGGCAGATAGGTTTCGCCTGGTTCGAGCACGCGCGAGATCAGGGTCGCGCCCTGCTTCGGATCCTTGATTTGGATGTAGGTCGGCTGCAGCGCCTTGAAGACGATGCGCGCCGGTTCAGGCTTCGCCGGCGCCGCAGCTTTCGGCGCGGCCTTCACTTCCGCAATCTTGAACGACGGCACAGCCGGCGGCGCGTCACGCAGATATGGCGATTGAATCGCCGCGTCGTCTGCCGCGTCGCCCGGCACCATCTTGTCGCCGCCAACGAACGTCGTGGCCGACGCGTCCGAAACGTCGCCCGATTTCGACGCGGCCGCCGTCGGCGAGGCTTCGTCGGACTTGGGCGCGGCCGACGTCGGCTTTGTCACCGCCTTCGGCTGTTCCACGATGACGCCGGACTCGTTGGCTTTGGCGGTGGTCCCCACGGACGTCTTGCGTTCGGGCAGCGTGAGATACGTGATCGCGTAGATGATCATCGCGATCAGCAACGCCCAAATCAGGATCGACCCGCTAGGAACGAAGTTCGCCGTTTCGGTGGAGGCTTCGGGAAAGACATGCTCCACGGGCTTCGCAAACGGCTCCGTCGCGTTCTCATCCTTGAACTGCTGGACGAGCGCCTCGGCGTCGAGGCCCAGATAGCTTGCATAGGCGCGAACGAACCCAACCGTGTAGGCGCGACCGGGCAACCGGTCGAGATCATTCTCTTCGATCGCAACCAGCTGTTCGCGGCGCATCTTGAGAATGGCCGCGACCTTCGCCGCCTCTTCGCCCCGGGCGACACGCGCCGCGCGCAAAATGGCGCCCACTGCTTCGTGTTCTTCCGCAGGCGCAGCGCTTGCGTCCGTCGAGTCTGATTCGCCCACAGATTCCGTTTCTTGCGCGATTTCGCGCAGATGCAGACGGCGCCTTTCTTTGCGCTCGTCCGCCGAACTCATTTGCGACACGTTGCTCATCGTGCGTCTTCTTCGTCCCCACGCAGTCCCCAGGACGGCACGACGCGCGTAACGAAAATGATGTCTGAATGCGCCGAACCGAATCCATGACAGTTTAGGCATTCAGCGGTTAAATATTACAAAACGAGCACTTACACGCAAACGCTCACGTTCGTTTCCGTTGCGTTAAATCGAAACGCCCTCGCTGATTGCAAACTGCTTCAACTGCTCCCGAAGCGAGTGCTCGGAGCTGTCGTAGAGCCCCGCCATGAGCGCCGAAAGTCGGCCGTAATTCAGTGTAAGGAGCATCTGTTTCACCGGCCCGATCGACGCCGGCGCCATCGACAGCGAGCGAAATCCCATGCCGACCAGGGCCATCGCTTCGAGCGGGCGACCAGCCATTTCGCCGCAGAGCGTGACGGGCACGCCGCGCGCCTTCGCGGCCTCCACAATTCCTTTCAGGAAATTAAGCATAGGCGGACTTAGGAGGTCATACCGGCCACCCAGGCGGGGGTTGCCGCGGTCGCTCGCGAAGAAGAACTGCATCAGGTCGTTCGACCCGACCGAAATGAAGTCGACGAAGTTCAGCAGCGTCGGCAGCTGGAAAGCGAGCGCCGGCACCTCCAACATCGTGCCGACCCGGATCTTGCGCGGCGGTTCGCCGCCGGTGTTCGCGAGACGATCAAGCTCCCGATCGACGAGGGCCCGCGCGGCGCGGAACTCCGCAACCTCCGCCACCATCGGGAACATGATGTCGAGGTCGCGGGCGGCGGCGGCTCTAAGCAGCGCGCGGATCTGATAGCGGAGCAACGCCGGGCGATCGAGCGTCATGCGGATCGCGCGCCACCCCATCGCCGGATTCTCCTCCGGCGCCGGACGCGCATAGGGCAGAACCTTGTCGCCGCCGAGATCGAGCGTGCGAAAGACCGCCGTTCTGGGCCCGACCCCTTCGAGCACGGCACTGTAGAGGCTGATCATGTCCTTCAGCCGCGGGACGTGGCTCGAGATCATGAACTGCAATTCGGTGCGGAAAAGGCCGATGCCTTCGGCGCCCGTCTCCTCGATGTGCGGCAGGTCGGCCAGAAGCCCCGCGTTCATCAGCAGCCTGACTTGCTCGCCGTCCTTGGTGACGGAGGGTTGCGTGCGCATGGCCGCGAAGGCGGCTTGGCGCTGCGCGCGGAGCGCGAGTTTGTGGCGATAGGCCTCGCGCACGTCATGCGCCGGGCGGATGTGAACTTCGGCCGTGTCGCCGTCTGCGATCACCCAGTCGCCGGGTTCGAGCTGATCGAGAATGCCGTCAATGCGGCCGACCACCGGGATGTCGAGCGCGCGGGCGACGATGGCGACGTGGCTGGTCGGCGATCCTTCTTCGAGAACGAGGCCGCGGATCTTCGAGCGATCGTAATCCAACAACTCGGCCGGCCCCATTGTGCGGGCGAAGAGCAGCGTGTCGGCGGGCAATGCCTCGTGCGCCGACGTGTCGGCCTTGCCCATCAAATGACGCAGAAGACGGTTCGCCAGATCGTCGAGGTCGTGCAGGCGGTCGCGCAACAACGGATCGGACAGGCGGGCCATGCGCGCACGCGTGTCGTTTTGAACGCGTTCGACGGCCGCTTCTGCAGTCAGGCCGCTCATCACGGCTTCGCGAAGTTTGCTGAGCCAGCCGCGGTCGTGGGCGAACATGCGATAGGCTTCAAGCACGTCGCGCGTTTCGCCGGTGATGACCGTGTCATCGGTCTTGAGCATTTCGTCGATCGCGGAGCGCAGGTCGTCGATCGCCTTGTCGAGGCGCTCGCGCTCGTCGCTGACGTTGTCGGCGATCAGCTTTTCGACCTTCACGCGCGGCTCGTGCAGGACGGCACGGCCCATCGCAATGCCTTCGCAGAACGAGACGCCGTGACCGCGCCAGGGACGGTCGCGGCGCAATCCGGTATCGATCTCGCCGAGGTCGATCAGCGAGCCCGAGACCACCATCTCGGCCAAGACCATCGCGACGGTTTGGAGGGCCTCGACCTCCTCCTCGCCGTAGTGACGATGCGTGCGGTTTTGGACGGCGAGAACGCCGAGCGTGCGGCCACCGCGCAAGACGGGAACGCCGAGCATCGATTGGTATGGGTCCTCGCCCGTCTCGGGGCGGTAGGAGAAGCTGGGATGCATGGGGGCATCGGACAGATTGAGCGGGCGGGCGTGCTGCGCCACGTCGCCGACGATGCCTTCGCCGATTTTGAGCCGCGTGCTGTGGACGGCGGACTTGTTCAAACCTTCGGTGGCGAACAGCTCCAGCCAGCCGCCGGGCCTCGTCAGATAGATCGAGCAGACCTCGGCCACCATGTTGGACGCGATGATGCTGACGATCTTGTCCAGGCGCGCCTGCGGCGACACGCGCTCGACCATGATCTCGCGCATCCGCTTCAACAGCAGACGTGGGCCTGCGGTGGTCGGTGCCATTTCCGTCCTCAAGGCGGCGCCGCTCGGAGCCTGAGTCCGGGCGGCCCTACCCCATTACTTATCCAAACCGTAGGCCGTGTGAAGCGCGCGGACGGCCGTGTCGGTGAATTCGCCCGCGATCAGCACGCTGACCTTAATTTCAGAGGTGGAAATGACCTGAATGTTGATTCCGTTCTCGGCCAAGGTCTTGAACATGGTTTGCGCGACGCCCGCGTGGGTGCGCATGCCGACTCCGATGACCGACACTTTGGCGACGTTCTTGTCGGTCAGAAGCTTCTCGTAACCGATCGCGCCGATATTACGTTCGATGATGTGAATTGCACGCTCGAATTCGGCACGCCCGACCGTGAAGGTCATGTCGGTGCATTTGCCGTCTTCCGACACGTTTTGGACGATCATGTCGACGTTGATGCCGCCGTCGGCGAGCGGACTGAAGATCGCCGCCGCAACGCCCGGTCTGTCCGGAACCTTTACCAGCGTGATTTTTGCCTCGTCCCGCGAATAGGCGATGCCTGAGACCAGTTGCTGTTCCACGATTTCGTCCTCGTCGCATACGAGCGTGCCGGGCAGGTCCTCGAAGCTCGAAAGGACCTGCACGCGCACGCCGTGGATCATGGCCAATTCGACCGAACGCG
>QKCS01000314.1 GCA_003246795.1 Alphaproteobacteria bacterium | reverse complement strand
GATGGTCGCGCAGGCCGAAAGGCCTGAGAAAGCCGCACACATGACGAGGAAACCCGCAAAGCGCATGCACACATCCTAGGAGTCGGGAATAAGCTGGTGAGCGGGCCGCACCTTGCCCCGCCCCGCCTGATTTGTCACCATCGGCCCGAACGCCTGCGGGAGCGCGCGTTTGAGAGCTTTCGGCAGGTCCCGCAGGGGTCTACAACACCGCGACCAAAGCCCGATGGAGGCCCCTTCGATGCATCTGCAAGACCCGCAACTTCTGCGCGACAACGCCTACATCAACGGCGAGTGGGTGAGCGCGGACTCCGGCGCGACGTTCGCGGTCACGAACCCCGCGAACGGCGCCGTCCTGGCGCACGTGCCCGACATGCTCGAAGACGAGACGCGCCGCGCGATCGAAGCGGCAAACGCCGCGTGGCCAGCCTGGGCCGCCAAGACGGCGAAGGAGCGCGCAAACATCCTACGCAAGTGGTTCGACTTGATGATGGCGAACCAGGAAGACCTCGCCGTGATCATGACATTGGAACAGGGCAAGCCGCTCGCCGAATCGCGCGGCGAAGTCGCCTACGGCGCTTCGTTCATCGAGTGGTTCGCCGAAGAGGGCAAGCGCGTCTACGGCGACGTCATCCCCCAGACGCAAGCGGGCCGGCGCATCGTCGTGCTGAAGCAGCCGATCGGCGTCGTCGCTGCGATCACGCCGTGGAACTTCCCCAACGCCATGATCACGCGTAAATGCGGCCCGGCGCTCGCGGCCGGCTGCCCGATCGTGATCAAGCCGCCCGGCGAAACCCCGCTCTCGGCGCTTGCCCTTGCGGCGTTGGCGGAGCGTGCCGGCATCCCCAAAGGCATCTTCAACATCGTCACGACGAAGCATTCCTCGCGCGTCGGTCAGGAGATGACCGGCAATGCGATCGTTCGCAAGTTCTCGTTCACCGGTTCGACCGAGATCGGCAAGCTTCTGATGCGCCAGTGCGCGGCGACCGTGAAGAAGGTGTCGCTCGAACTCGGCGGCAACGCGCCCTTCATCGTCTTCGACGACGCCGACCTCGACGCCGCGGTCACCGGCGCCATGGCCTCGAAGTTCCGCAACATGGGCCAGACCTGCGTTTGCGCGAACCGCCTCTTCGTGCAGGACAAGGTCTACGACGCCTTCGCCGAAAAGCTGTCGACGACGGTGGCCGCCATGAAGGTCGGCGACGGCCTCGGCCAAGGCGTGACGCAAGGCCCGCTGATCAACATGGACGCCGTCGAAAAGGTCGAGCGCCCGATCAAGGACGCCACGGCGAAGGGCGCGAAACTCACGACCGGCGGCAAGCGCCACGAACTCGGCCACACCTTCTTCCAGCCGACGGTCCTGACCAACGTCGACACGCAAATGGCGATCGCGCAGGAGGAAATCTTCGGCCCCGTCGCCACGCTCTTCCGCTTCAAGACCGACGACGACGCGATCCGCCTGGCCAACGACACGGAATACGGCCTCGCCGCTTATTTCTACGCCCGCGACCTCGGCCGCGTGTGGCGCGTCGCCGAAGCGCTTGAATACGGCATCGTCGGTATCAACGAGGGCATCATCTCCACCGAAGTCGCCCCATTCGGCGGCATGAAGGAATCCGGCATCGGCCGCGAAGGTTCGAAATACGGCATCGAGGATTTCCTCGAGGTGAAGTATCTCGCCATGGGAGGATTGGGCGTATGACAATGAAGCTCTACTACTGTCCGCAAACGCGCGCCTTCACCTCGCTCTGGATGATGGAAGAGGCGGGACAACCCTATGAACTCGTGCGCGTGAACATCCGCGCGCCCGGTCATCCGAACGAGGCCTACCGAAAGATCAATCCGATGGGAAAGGTCGCCGCGCTCGAGGACGGCGGCATGGGCTTCGGGGAGACGGCGGCCATCCTGCTGTACGTGGCCGACAAATACCCCCAGGCGAAACTGGCCCCGTCGACTACCGACCCGCGCCGCGGCCGCTTCCTGCAATGGCTGATGTTTCCGGCCGGAACGATGGAGCCGGTGATGACGGAAAAGCGCCTTGGCAATCAACCGAACTCGTTTCAGTCGGGCTGGGGCGACTACGACCGTGCCTTCGCGGCGCTCGAAGCGGCCATGAAGCCGGGACCTTGGCTGTTCGGCGCCGAGTTCACGGTCGCCGACCTCTACATCGCCTCGCACCTGAATTTCGGCATGCAGTTCGGGATGATCGACAAACGCCCGGCGTTTACCGCCTTCGTGGAGCGCGCCACGGCCCGCCCGGCCTTCAAGCGTGCGATGGAAATCGAAATGAAGGAAGCAGCCAAGTCATAACCAATCTTTGGACATGAACGCCGTCTTTTCACTGTCTCGCCCTCAAGGCGTTCGCCATGAAGAGCGGTCGCGAACCACGAGGCCCACATGACCACGAACGCCGAACTCCTTGCCCGCCGCCAGAGCGCCGTGCCGCGCGGCGTGAACACCGCGCACCCGATCTTTGCCGTCCGCGCCGAGAACGCCGAGATCTGGGACGTCGAGGGCAAGCGCTACATCGACTTTGTCGGCGGCATCGGCGCGCAGAACACGGGCCATCGCCATCCGAAGGTAATGAAGGCGATCGCCGCCCAACTCGACCAAGCCGTCCACACGGCGTTCCAAGTGAACGGCTACGAAAGCTACGTCGCGCTCGCCGAGAAGCTGAACGCGATGGCGCCCATCGAAGGGCCGGCGAAGACGATCTTCTTCACTACCGGCGCGGAGGCCGTGGAGAACGCGGTCAAGATCGCGCGCTTCGCAACCAAGCGCTCCGCCGTGATCACGTTCACCGGCGCCTTTCACGGCCGCACGCTCTACGCGACGGCGCTCACCGGCAAGGTCGTGCCCTACAAAGCGGGCTTCGGCGACATGCCGTCTGGCGTCTATCGCCTGCCCTTTCCCGTCGAAAGCCACGGCCATACGACCAAGGCGACACTCGACGCGCTCGAAATGCTCTTCAAGACCGAAGTCGATCCAAAGCTGGTCGCCGCGATGATCATCGAACCGGTCCAAGGCGAAGGCGGCTTTTACGTCGCACCGTTCGACTTCCTGAACGCCCTGCGCGCGATCTGCGACAAGCACGGCATCCTGCTCATCGCTGATGAAATCCAATCGGGCTTCGCGCGCACCGGCAAGCTCTTCGCGATCGAACATTCGGGCGTCAAACCCGACATGATCACAACGGCCAAAAGCCTTGCAGGCGGGATGCCGCTCTCCGGCGTCGTCGGACGCGCAAGCATCATGGACGCGCCGGAACCGGGCGGCCTCGGCGGAACCTACGCCGGCAACCCGGCGGCTTGCGCCGCGGGCCTCGCCGTCATCGAGGTGCTGAAAGAAGAGAAGATTCTGGAAAAGAGCCTTGCTCTCGGCGAAAAGCTTATGACGCGGCTGAAGCAGATGTCGCTCAGGAACGACCTGCCGCCGATCGACGACATCCGCGGCCTGGGTTCCATGATTGCGTTCGACCTCGTGAAGTCGCGCGGCAGCCAAGAACCCGACCCCGACCGCGCCAAGCAGCTGATGGCAGAGGCGCTGAAACGCGGCCTGATCCTCTTGACCTGCGGCCTTTATGGCAATGGCATCCGCATCCTGGTGCCCATTACGATTGCGGACAAACACTTGGATGAGGGCTTGAACATCCTCGAGGAATCGTTGAAAGCGATGGCATGATCCCACGCTATTCCCGCCCAGAGATGACGGCGATCTGGTCGCCGGAGACGAAATTCAGAATCTGGTTCGAGATCGAGGCTCACGCCGCTGACGCGCTGGCCGAGTTGGGCGTCATCCCGAAAGCTGCGGCGAAGACGATCTGGGATAAGGCCAAGAACGCGACGTTCGACGTCGCCCGCATCGACGCCATCGAACGCGAGGTCAAGCACGATGTCATCGCGTTCTTGACCCATCTCGCCGAAATCGTCGGGCCGGAAGCGCGCTTCGTCCACCAGGGCATGACGTCGTCGGACGTGCTCGACACCTGTCTTGGCGTGCAGCTCAAACGCGCCGCCGACATCCTGATCGCCGACGTCGACAAGGTTCTGGCCGCGCTTAAGAAGCGCGCGTTCGAACACAAGATGACGCCCACGATCGGGCGAAGCCACGGCATCCACGCCGAACCCACGACGTTCGGCGTCAAGCTCGCGGGCTTTCACGTCGAATTCCAACGCGCACGCGCAAGGCTCGTGACCGCGCGCGACGAGATCGCGACCTGCGCCATCTCCGGCGCGGTCGGCACCTTCGCCCAGGTCGATCCACGCGTGGAAGAACACGTCGCGAAGGCGATGGGCCTCTCCCCCGAGCCGGTCTCGACTCAGGTCATTCCGCGTGACCGCCACGCCGCGTTCTTCGCGGCGCTCGCCGTCGTCGCCAGCTCGGTCGAACACGTCGCGACCGAGATCCGCCATCTACAGCGCACGGAAGTGCTCGAAGCTGAGGAGTATTTCTCCGAAGGCCAAAAGGGCTCCTCGTCGATGCCGCACAAGCGCAACCCGGTGCTGACCGAGAACCTCGCCGGTCTCGCGCGCATGGTGCGCGCCTACGCGCAACCCGCATTGGAGAACGTCGCCCTCTGGCACGAGCGTGACATTTCGCACTCCTCCGTCGAACGCATGATCGGTCCCGATGCCACGGTCACGCTCGACTTTGCGCTGAACCGCCTCGCCGACGTCGTCGAAAAGCTGGTCGTCTATCCCGAGCGGATGCAGCGCAATCTCGATCTCTTGGGCGGCCTTATCCATTCCCAACGCGTGATGCTAGCCCTGACGCAAAAGGGCGTCGCCCGCGAAGACGCCTACGCCCAAGTCCAGCGCAACGCCATGCCGGTCTGGAACAACATGCACCACGGCCGCACCGGCCCGTCGTTCCTCGACAACCTCAAGGCGGACGCCGAAGTCACGAAATCGTTGCCGCCCCAAGAACTTGAAGCCCTCTTCGACCTCGCCTATCACTTGAAGCACGTGGACACGATCTTCCGCCGGGTATTCGGCGCCGGCTGACGGGCAAGGAAACAGCACATGGGCTCGCCGATATCCTTGGGGACGATGTTCGGCGTCCATGTCCGCGTCGACTTGACGGTGCTTCTCGTTGCGGCCGTCTTCGTCTTCATGGGCGTCGGCGCGGCGCCCACCGCGCAGAACATCCTCAATCAGCTGACCTTCGTTGTCCTGTTGTTCGTAAGTATCTTCCTGCACGTGATGGGCCACGCTACAGGCGTCGCGATTTTCGGCATCCGCACGCTC
>QKCS01000014.1 GCA_003246795.1 Alphaproteobacteria bacterium | reverse complement strand
GCTTCCTTCGGAAGCTGCGCCTTCACCGCGTCGCGCACCATGACCCAGCTGCCTTTCGCACCGGGGACGGCGCCCTTGATCATGATCAGGCCACGTTCGACGTCGACCTTCGCGATCTCGACGTTCTGGGTCGTGACGAGCGACTGACCCATGTGTCCGGCCATCTTCTTGTTCTTGAAGGTCTTGCCCGGGTCCTGACGATTGCCGGTCGAGCCGTGCGAGCGGTGCGAGATCGACACGCCGTGGCTCGCCTCCAAGCCGCGGAAGTTGTGGCGCTTCATAGCACCGGCAAAGCCCTTGCCGATCGTGACCCCCGAAACGTCAACGAGTTGACCGGGAACGAAGTGTTCGGCCGTGATGATGGCGCCCACATCGACCAAATTGTCCGGCGACACGCGGAACTCGGCGACCTTACGCTTCGGTTCGACCTGCGCCTTCGCAAAGTGACCGCGCTCGGCTTTCGTCACGCGCTTGACCTTGGCCAAACCCGCGCCGAGTTGCACGGCCGTGTAGCCGTCCTTTTCCTTCGTGCGTTGCGCCACGACCTGACAGCCGTCGAGCTTCAGCACCGTGACGGGCACGTGCCGGCCGTCCGTGGTGAACAACCGCGTCATGCCGACTTTCTGAGTGATCACGCCTGTGCGCATGGAAAGCGCCACCTTCTCTAATCGTTATTGCAGCTTGATCTCGACGCTGACGCCGGCCGCGAGGTCGAGCTTCATCAGCGCGTCGACCGTCTGCGGCGTCGGGTCAATGATGTCGAGCAGCCGCTTGTGGGTGCGGATCTCGAACTGCTCGCGGCTCTTCTTGTCGACGTGCGGCGAGCGGTTCACGGTGAACTTCTCGATCCGATTGGGAAGCGGAATGGGCCCGCGAACCCGCGCACCCGTGCGCTTGGCCGTGCTCACGATCTCGCGCGTCGACACGTCGAGCACGCGGTGATCGTAGGCCTTGAGCCTGATGCGGATATTTTGGCTTTGCATGGGCCTTGGTTCCGTTTCTTCTTCTTCGGATCGTCAGTTCTTCACTTCAAGATCTTCGCGACGACGCCGGAGCCGACGGTGCGTCCGCCTTCGCGGATGGCGAAGCGAAGCTTCTCTTCCATCGCGATCGGAACGATCAGCTCCACTTCCATCGACACGTTGTCGCCGGGCATGACCATCTCGGTCCCCTGCGGCAGCTTCACGACACCCGTCACGTCCGTCGTGCGGAAATAAAATTGCGGACGGTAGTTCGTGAAGAACGGCGTGTGACGCCCGCCCTCTTCCTTCGTCAGAATGTAGGCCTCGGCCGTGAACTGCGTGTGCGGCGTCACCGAACCGGGCTTGGCCAAAACCTGGCCGCGCTCCACACCGTCGCGCTCCACGCCGCGCAGGAGGCAGCCCACGTTGTCGCCCGCCTCGCCCGAATCGAGCAGCTTGCGGAACATCTCCACGCCCGTCACCGTCGTCTTCGTCGTCGGGCGGATGCCCACGATCTCAACTTCCTCGCCGACCTTGATCACACCGCGCTCGATGCGGCCCGTCACAACCGTGCCGCGGCCCGAAATCGAGAACACGTCCTCGACCGGCATCAGGAACGGCTGGTCCTTCGGACGCTCCGGCTGCGGGATGTGCTCGTCCACCGCCTTCATCAGTTCGAGGATCGCCTGCTCACCCAGCTTCGGGTCCTTGTCCTCAAGCGCCATCAGGGCCGAGCCCTTGACGATCGGGATCTTGTCGCCCGGGAACTCGTACTTCGTCAGCAACTCGCGAACCTCGAGTTCGACGAGGTCCAAAAGCTCAGGGTCGTCGACCATGTCGACCTTGTTCAAGAAGACGACAAGCGCCGGCACGCCGACTTGGCGGGCCAGAAGAATGTGCTCGCGGGTCTGGGGCATCGGACCGTCGGCGGCCGAGACCACAAGGATCGCGCCGTCCATCTGGGCCGCACCCGTGATCATGTTCTTCACGTAATCGGCATGGCCCGGGCAATCGACGTGCGCATAGTGCCGGTTCGCCGTCTCGTACTCGACATGGGCCGTCGAGATCGTGATGCCGCGCGCCTTCTCTTCCGGGGCCTTGTCGATCTCGTCATAGGCCGTGAACGACGCCCCGCCCGCCTTCGCCAACACCTTCGTGATCGCAGCCGTCAGCGACGTCTTCCCATGGTCGACATGTCCGATCGTTCCAATGTTGCAGTGCGGCTTCGTCCGCTCAAACTTCGCTTTGGCCATGGTCTGTTTCTCCGGAGGCTCTAACGGTGCTTTCTTTCAAGGTCAGGCGAATTTCGCGATCACTTCGTCGGCGATCGCGCGAGGCACGTCCTCGTAATGGTCGAATTGCATGGAGTAGCTGGCGCGTCCCTGACTCATCGACCGCAGGTTGTTGACGTATCCGAACATGTTGGCGAGCGGCACCATCGCCGTTATCACCTGCGCGTTGCCCCGCTGATCCGTGCCCTGGACCTGCCCACGACGCGCGTTCAAATCGCCGATCACGCCGCCCATGAATTCGTCGGGCGTCACGACTTCGACCTTCATCATCGGCTCGAGCAACTTGACGGCTTTGCGCTCTTTCAGCTCGCGGAACGCCGCGCGCGCCGCGATTTCGAACGTGAGCACGTTCGAGTCCACTTCGTGGAACGCGCCGTCGACGAGCGTCGCCTTGAAGTCGATCAAGGGGAAGCCCGCAAGGACGCCGTTTTCGCGCGACGCGTTCAGGCCCTTTTCGACGCCGGGGATATATTCCTTCGGAATCGCACCGCCCACGATCTCGTTCTCGAACGAGAAGCCGGAACCGGCCTCCAGCGGTTCGAAGATGATCTTCACGCGGGCGAACTGGCCGGAGCCGCCGGTCTGCTTCTTGTGCGTGTAGTCGATTTCGACGGTCTTGGTCAGCGTTTCGCGGTAGGCGACCTGCGGCGCGCCGATGTTCGCTTCGATCTTGTGCGTGCGGCGCAGGATGTCGACTTTGATGTCGAGGTGAAGTTCGCCCATGCCCTTCAGGATCGTCTGACCCGATTCCTGGTCGACGGACACGCGGAACGACGGGTCCTCCTGGGCCAGGCGCGCAAGCGCAACGCCCATCTTTTCCTGGTCGGCCTTCGTCTTCGGCTCGATCGCGACCTCGATGACCGGCTCAGGGAACTCCATCTTCTCGAGGATCACGGGGTTCTGCGGATCGCAGATCGTGTCGCCCGTACGCGTTTCCTTCAGCGCGGCGAGCGCCACGATATCGCCGGCATAGGCTTCCTTGATGTCCTCGCGGCTGTTCGCATGCATGAGCAGCATGCGGCCGACGCGCTCTTTGCGTTCGCGCGTCGAGTTCAACATCGTCGAGCCGCTTTCGAGCTTGCCCGAGTAGATGCGACAGAACGTGATCGAACCCACGAACGGGTCGTCCATGATCTTGAACGCCAGCATCGAGAACGGCGCCTTGTCGTCAGCCTTGCGTTCGACCGGCTCTTCTTCCTTGCCGGGCTTGATGCCTCTGACGGCCGGAATGTCGAGCGGCGACGGGAGGAAGTCGACGACGGCGTCGAGCAGCGTCTGGACGCCCTTGTTCTTGAACGCGGCGCCGCAGGTCACAGGGACAAACTTGAAGGTGATGGTGCCCCGACGGATCAGGCGGCGGAGCGTGTCGGCATCCGGCTCCTTACCTTCGAGATATTCTTCCATCACCTTGTCGTCCATCTCGACGACCGTTTCGAGCAGCTTGTGACGCCATTCGTCGGCCTTCGCCTTGTAGGCGTCCGGGATCTCGGTGATCTCGAAGTTCGCGCCCAGCGACTCGTCCTTCCAGACGACCGCCTTCATGTTGATGAGGTCGATGATGCCCTTGTGGTCGGCTTCGGCGCCGTAGGGCAGTTGGATCACGCAGGGCTTCGTGCCCAAGCGGTCGATCATCATCTGGACGCAGCGATAGAAGTCGGCGCCCGTGCGGTCCATCTTGTTGACGAAACAGATGCGCGGAACCTTGTACTTGTCGGCCTGACGCCAGACCGTTTCCGATTGCGGCTCGACGCCGGCGACGGAGTCGAATACCGCGACGGCGCCGTCGAGCACGCGCATCGAACGCTCGACTTCGATCGTGAAGTCGACGTGACCGGGCGTGTCGATGATGTTGACGCGGTAGTCCTTCCAGAAAGCGGTCGTCGCGGCCGACGTGATGGTGATGCCGCGCTCCTGCTCCTGCTCCATGAAGTCCATGGTGGCGGCGCCGTCATGAACTTCGCCGATCTTATGGCTCTTGCCCGTGTAGTAGAGAATACGCTCCGTCGTCGTCGTCTTGCCGGCGTCGATGTGCGCGGCGATGCCGATGTTGCGGTATTTCTCGAGGGGGGTCGTACGGGGCATGATACGTGTCCAGAACTCGTGCGGGCGTTACCAGCGATAATGCGAGAACGCGCGGTTGGCTTCGGCCATCTTGTGCGTGTCTTCACGCTTCTTCACGGCGGTGCCGCGGTTGTTCGCGGCGTCCAGCAACTCGGCCGAAAGGCGCTGCTGCATCGTTTGTTCGTTGCGGGCGCGCGAGGCGGCGATGATCCAGCGGATCGCGAGCGCCTGGCGGCGCTCCGGGCGGACCTCGACGGGGACCTGATAGGTCGCACCGCCGACGCGGCGGGAGCGCACTTCAACCGCCGGGGCGACGTTGTCCAGCGCGGCGTGGAACAGCTTCAGCGGGTCGCTCTTCGCACGCTGCTCGATCGTGGTCAGGGCGCCGTAGACGATGTGCTCGGCGACGGATTTCTTGCCGTCGTACATCAAGCAGTTCATGAATTTCGCGATGATGAGATCACCGTACTTCGCGTCCGGAATGATCTCGCGCTTTTGCGGGCGGCGGCGACGTGACATGAGCGGTTCCTTATTTCGGTCGCTTTGCGCCGTAGAGCGAGCGCGCTTGCTTGCGGTCCTTCACGCCTTGCGTATCGAGCACGCCGCGGAGGATGTGATAGCGAACGCCCGGGAGATCCTTCACGCGACCGCCGCGGATCAGCACGACCGAGTGTTCCTGCAGGTTGTGACCTTCGCCGGGGATGTAGCTGATCACTTCCTGCTGGTTCGTCAGACGAACGCGCGCGACCTTGCGCAAAGCCGAGTTCGGCTTCTTCGGCGTCGTCGTGTAGACGCGCGTGCAGACGCCGCGCTTTTGCGGCGACTTGTCCAACGCAGGCGCCTTAGTGCGCACCTTGTCGGGACGGCGGGGCTTGCGGATCAGTTGGTTGATCGTCGGCATTCGGTTCCGTGCTTCACTCATCTCGGCGC
>QKCS01000120.1 GCA_003246795.1 Alphaproteobacteria bacterium | reverse complement strand
ACGTGGAGGACTACTTCCAGGTGCAGGCATTCGCGGATGTTTGCGATCGCACGGGCTGGGATCGCTACGAATCCCGCGTCGAACGCAACACGAATCTACTCCTCGACCTGATGGCCGAGCATCGCACGTACGCCACGTTCTTTACGCTTGGCTGGATCGCCGAGCGTCATCCGTCGATCGTACGCCGCATTGTGGCGGAGGGGCACGAACTGGGCAGTCACGGCTACGCCCATCATCGGGTCGACGACCAGACGCCGGAAGAGTTTCGCGCCGACGTCGCGCGGACAAAGAAGATCTTGGAGGACATCTCAGGTGCCCGCATCCGCGGCTACCGCGCCGCCACGTTCTCCGTGAGCGCCGCGACGCCGTGGGCGTTCAAGATCCTGGAAGAAGAGGGCTACGCGTATTCGTCGTCGGTCTATCCGGTCGCGCACGACAACTATTCGAACCCGGATGCACCGCGCTTCGCCTATCGCCCCGAGGGCACGGCGGACTTCTGGGAGTATCCGATCTCGACCATCCGCGTCGCGGGCCGCAACATTCCGTGCGGCGGCGGCGGCTACTTCCGCTTCGCGCCGTATGCCGCGTTTCGCCGCGCGATCGCGCATATCAACGAACGCGAAGGCCGGCCGGCGATCTTCTACCTGCACCCCTGGGAAGTCGATCCGGACCAGCCGCGTCCCGCGGGCGTCGCCTTGAAGTCGCGCGTCCGCCACTATCTGAACCTGAGCCGCACGCTGCCGCGCTTGAAGAGCCTCTTGCGCGATTTCCGCTGGGATCGTATCGACCGCGTCTTCGCCGACAACCCGGCCATGTGATGCTCGAACTCGTCGCCTTGGCCCCGGCCGCTCGCGCGCGCTGGGACGCTTTCGTTGCCGCGCACCCCGACGGCACGTTCTTTCATCTCGCGGGCTGGGCCGACGTGATGAAGAAGGCCTACGGCCACCGCACGCATTTCGTCATGGCGGAGCGGAATGGAACCGTGACGGGCGTCCTCCCGCTCGTCGAAATCAAGAGCATGCTGTTCGGCCATGCGCTCGTCTCGAACGCCTTCTGCGTCGGCGGCGGCCCTTTGTGCGATGACGAAGAGACGCGCGCGCGCCTGCTCGAGGAGGCCGAGCGCATCGGCCGCGCGGTCGGGGCGGAATATGTCGAACTCCGGGATGCGGGGCCGGCCGAGGGCTGGACGGGGAAGGACGATCTCTACGCCGGATTCGAACGCGAAATGGACGCGGACGAGCCGAAGAATCTCCTGCAGATCCCGCGAAAGCAGCGCGCCGTGGTGCGCAAGGCGATCGAAGCTCCGTTCCGGGTCACCGTCGATCAAGACATCGACACATTCTTTGCGCTCTTCGCGCGCACCGTGCGTGATCACGGAACCCCCGTCTTCCCCAAGCGGTTTTTCGCCGCGATCTTGGAAGTGTTCCCGGGCAACGCCGACATTCTCACGATCTGGAAAAACGGTCGTCCGCTCTCAAGCGTGCTGTCCTATTATTTCCGCGATCGCGTCTATCCCTACTACACGGGCAGCGACCCGGCGGCGCGCGCCGCCGGCACCAACGATCTCATGTACTGGCGACTCATGCGCCACGCCGTCGGTCGTGGGGCGAAGATCTTCGATTTCGGCCGCAGCAAGCTCGGCACCGGACCCTATTCGTTCAAGAAGAACTGGGGCTTCGAACCGCGCCCCATCGCGCATCAGTATCTTCTGCTCAGGCGAGACACGCTTCCGAATGTCAACCCCACGAATCCTCGCTATGCGCAGCTGATCGAGGTCTGGCGCAAGCTGCCGGTGCCGGTCGCGAACACGCTCTCGTCGTTCATCAGCCCGTACCTCGGTTGAGGCGTCACACAAACCAGAACAAAGCCGCCGCGCACGTTCCGGCCACCGCGTCGATCTCCGTCGCGCCGGGTATCAACGAGACGATTTGCACGAACGTCAGGTCCCAACGACGCGCGCGATCAACTCATCAAGTTTGCGCAGGTTCGCGCGCCACTCGTGGCGGTTGAGAACGAAGGCGCGCGCCGCGTCCCCAAGGTTGTCGGGCGCACGCTTGTCGAGGATGCTGACGACGGCGTCGGCAATTTCGGCCGGCGTCTCGCCGGTCAAGAGATCGCGGCCGCGTTCCGCATTGATGCCCTCGAGCGCGCCCGCCGTCGTTACCATCGGCCGCGCCATCGCCATTCCTTCAAGGACCTTGTTCTGGATCCCGCGCGCAATACGCAGCGGTGCGACTACGACGTCGGCGCCCGCGACATAAGGGCGGACGTCGTCCACGGCGCCCGTGACTTCGATGCGTGAAGGCGACGCCAACGCCGCAACGGCCGGTGTGGGTCGCGCGCCGACGATTTGGAAGCGTGCATTCGCATGCCGCCGGCGCACCAGTGGCAGGATGTCCTTGGCGAACCACGCCACCGCATCGATGTTCGGCCAATAGTCCATCATGCCGACGAAGACGATCGTAGGCTGCGCGTTGGCGCACGGCTGTACCTTCGCCGGGTCGAAGAACGCGACGTCGACGCCATTGGCGATTGCCAGGTGCTTCGCCGCCGTTTCGGGCGACAGCTTGTCGAAGATGCGCTTCTCGTCCTCGGAAACAAAGATCGAGGCCGCCGCCCGCGCAGCCTGCGCGCGGTCGAAAGCGAGCAGACGCGCGGCTTCCATCCGATAGAACCAGGCGCGCGACGCGGGCTGCATCTCGCCGTATTGCCGCCATTTCTCGGAATCGACGTCCACGAAATCCATGATGACCCGCAAGCCCTGCGGCACGTACTGGGCCATCGCCGACGAGAAGACGTAAACGAGGTCCGGCCGTTGCTCGGCTGCGTACCGCGCGACCCAACGCGAAAGTCCGCCGTGACGGAAAGCGGCGACGCTCAGCGCGCCGCCCGTCACCGCCGCAATCCCGGTCCGCAGTAAACGGTCGGCGGTCGAAATCCGGCCGCAATAGGCAGCGGCGAACTTCCGCGCCCACGCCATGTCAGGCTCGCCGTCGCCGGGCGTCACCGTGAAACCCAGCGCGACCTCGTGCCTCTTGAGCAAATGCTCGGCGATGTGGAAGGCGCGGATCCTGTCGCCTTTGTTCGGCGGGTAAGGATACCTATGAGCGAGGAACAGAATGCGGGCCATGAGCGGCGCGCACCATAGTGGATTTTCAAATCTATTGAAGGCCCGCGCCTGCTTTTCGTATGGTCGCCCTCTCAACCTCTTGGGGGCGTTCCCGTGTGCGGCATTGCTGGCCTATTGGACACGCGGGGTGAGCGGAATTTCGACCCCGACCTCATTCGTCGCGCGACGAACGCGATCGCTCATCGTGGCCCCGACGGCGACGGATTCTTCGCAGCGCCCGGCATCAGCTTCGGCCACCGCAAGCTCGCAATCATCGACCTCGCCTCCGGCAATCAGCCGATGCACGCCAAAGACGGCAACATCACGATCACGTTCAACGGCGAGATCTTCAACTACAAGGAACTTCGCGCCGAACTCGGCGAGAAAGGCCACAGCTTCGGCACGGCCTCCGACACCGAGGCCATCATCGAAGGCTGGCGCGCCTGGGGTCCGGCGGTCGTCGAAAGGCTTCGCGGACAATTCGCCTTCGCGCTTTGGGATCACAAGCAGAAGACGCTGTTCCTCGCGCGCGACCGCATGGGCGAAAAGCCGCTCCATTACGTCACGCTGCCGGATGGAACCTTCGCCTTCGCGTCCGAGATCAAGGCCCTGCTCACGCTGCCCGATGTCGATCTCGCCATCGATGCCGAAGCCGTCGCGGACTTCTTTACCTATGGTTACGTGCCGGACCCGAAGACCATCTATTCCCACATCCGCAAGCTCCCGCCCGCGCATACGCTGACGATCGCGCGCGGCCGACAACCTGCATTGCGCCGCTACTGGAACGTGCTGGAAGCAGCGGGCACCGACCGGCACACGGCGACGCCGGAGGAATTGGCCGACCGCCTGAAGAAGGCGGTGCGCTATCAAATGGTCGCCGACGTCGAGGTCGGCGCCTTCCTCTCGGGCGGCGTCGACTCCAGCAGTGTCGTCGCGATGATGGCGCAGATCGCATCGGCGCCGGTCGCGACGTATTCGATCAGCGTCGGCGACGAGAATCACGACGAAGTTTTGTTCGCTCAAACCGTGGCCGAACGCTACAAGACCCGCCGCGAGGTTCGCGACGTCGACCCGCGCAGCCTCACGCAGCTGTTGCCGCGCTTGCCGTCGATCTACGACGAGCCCTTCGGCGACGATTCCGCCGTGCCGACATTCGCGGTATGCCGCGAAGCCGCGCGCACGCTGAAGGTTTGCCTTACGGGCGACGGTGGCGACGAGACACTGGCGGGCTATCGCCGATACCGCTTTCACCTGGCCGAGAACGCGCTTCGCCAATATCTGCCCGACGGCCTGCGCAAAGGCCTGATCGGTCCGCTGTCGCGCATCTATCCGAAGCTCGACTGGGCGCCTCGGCCGCTGCGCGCTAAGACCACGCTGCTCGAACTCGCAAGCGACGAAGACACCGCGCATGGTTGCGATGATATCGGAAGAGCAGCGGGCGGCGCTCTTGAGCCGGGACGTGAAGCAGCGCCTCGCCGGATACGATCCCGCCGACATGATCCGCGGCTGCTTTCGCGAGGCGCGCAGTTTCTCGCCGCTTCAGCGCGCGCAATACGCCGACATGCTGACGTACCTGCCGGGCGACATCCTGGTGAAGGTCGACCGCGCCGCGATGGCGAATTCGCTGGAGACGCGCCCGCCGTTCCTGGATCACGACTTCGTCGCCTGGTCTTTCTCGCTCGACACGAAGGAGAAAGTCGACGGCGGCGAGGGCAAGGCGATTCTGAAGAAGGGCATGGAAGCGCATCTGCCGCACGACCTTCTGTATCAGGCGAAGCGCGGCTTTTCCGTGCCCGTGTCGGCCTGGCTGCGCGGCCCGCTGCGCGAGATGACGTTGGGGCTCACGTCGAGCGCGCGATTGCAGGACTGTGGCCTCTTCGACATGAAGCAGGTCGATCAGTGGGTGGGCCAACACTTGCGTGGCGCACGCGACCATTGGCAGACGCTCTGGCTGCTCTTCGTGTTCGACGCGTTCTTGAACGTGCGCGCCGGCGCGAAGACTCCGCTCACGCTGCCCAAGACGGCACCGCAAGCCAAGACGTCGGCGGGCGCGTTGGCGCTATAGGATCAGCGAAAGAACGAAATAGACGGCGCCCCAAGAGCCAGCGGCAAGCACCAACCACACGGCAATGCTCCACTTGAGCGGCAAAAGTCCTTCATCCGGCGGGCTGAACACCTCGTCCGTCAGAACCATCTTGGATCGCAGCGCCGTTTCGGTCATGGGCGGAACTCGCAAGGGGGCCGTGTGATCCCGGGGGCGAATCATCACGAGACTCCGTGTAGCAAACCGTAAACGGCACCGACACCGACCAAAGGAATGTCAATCTCGCAATTCTTGCGGGAAACGAGTGCAAATACCGCGTACAGGTGTCGTGATGCCTGTGGCTCAACCCTACGTAGTTGAATTGCGCGCGTTCAGGCCGTCTGCATCGCCTGCGCGACGATCGCCTGAGCCGGCTTCGAACGGCAGATCCCGGATACGGCCGCTTTGAGCAGCGCGAAATTCCCGGCCGCCACGGCGCGCCACCCGAAATCCTCCGCGTGCCGCCTGACGGACGCGCGATCGGCGTGGCGCTGACGGAACGCGCGCACGGCCTCGACCAAAGCTGCCGCGGAGCGTTCAGGCAACAGCGCGCCCGCTGTGGGTTGCGTGACGATCTCGGCGTTGCCGCCGACGCGAGTCGCGAGTACCGGCGTCCCGCACGCCATCGATTCCAGCAGGACGTTGGCCCATCCCTCGCGTTCCGACATCAGCACGAAGGCGTCGGCGGCCGAATAGAGTTGCGCCAGATCGGCATGCGGCACTTCGCCGAGCAGCTTCACGCGATCCGCGACGCCAAGCGCCGCCGCCCGCTGCTCAAGGCTCTCGCGCAAGGGGCCGCCGCCCGCGATCAGCAATTGGCAGTCGGGGAGGGCGGTCATCGCCTCGATCGTCAAATCGTGCCCCTTGAGCGGCACGAGATTACCGACCGAAACGATCGTGAACTTGTCGGCGCTGAACCGTTTGCGCGCCGCATCGCGATCGACAGGTTTGAAGAGGTCGAGGTCGACGCCGTTGCGCAATACGGCCGCCTTGCGGCCGTCGACGCCCAGCGACAGCAGCCGTTCGCGCAAAGCACCCGACACAGTGATCAGAGCGGCCGCTTCGCCTGCCGCCCAAACGATCTGCCGCCGAACGGAAGCGAACTGAGGCAAGACGTTCAAATCCGTCCCGCGCGCCGTAATCACGAATGGAAGGTCGAGCGTCTCCGCGAGCCATGCCGCGGCCACCCCATCCGGGTAGAAATAATGCGCGTCGATCACGTCGATCGTGGACTTGTTGAACCCAAGTTGCCGGCACGCGGCAACGGCCCCGCGATAGAGAAAGCGCGCAGCCGTTGTCATCCCGATCTTCGGCAGCAGGAAATAACGCGGATGATAGACGGTGATGCCGTGCCGCTCTTCGCGTTGCGGTACCCGCGCGAACCGAGCGTAGTCGCCGAACATATCCGACCTGAACGGAAAGAACGGCACCGGCGCCAGGACCGTCGCGCGCATGTCGTGACGCGCGATCGTCTGGCGGAGTCTATTCTCGACGAAGACCCCGTGGTTCGGCCGTTCGGCGTTGGGGAAGAGCGTCGTAAACGTCAGAACGCGAAGCGAGGCCAAGCGGGCTCCCCTGCTCGTTGTGACGCCAAGACCACAGCGCCGGATGGAAGGGCGACTGAGTTATCATCCGTCACGGCCGCACGCGAAATATTTGCAGCAACCGATTGCCGTGCGCGCGCTCGTCTCTTCATGCGCGTACCCAAGGATGCGTGGCCGAAAGGCGGGAATATCTTGGTAAAACAGTGGGTTAGTGTGCGCCAACACAAAAGTTTGCGGCGGCGATGTGGCACCGATTCACCATAGGGGTCGTTTCGGTACGACCCGTACTGATGGGGCTATGATTCTCGCCGTGTTGATGCTTCATTTCTTCCAACGTGCCGTTGGGGAATAACGTGCCGTTGGGGAATGGGGACGGGCCGTCGCCGCGATTTTTGGGGTTTCGCGACCGGTCCGTGCATTGGGGGCAGGCATGAGAATTCTCCGACACTACGTCGGACTACCGACCATCGCATTGGCATTGATCGAGGGGGGCTTGTTCCTGCTGGCCCTTTGGGGACTGGGCTTCATCGGCCGCTGCGACGCCTGCTATTTCGACGATGTCGTCGACCTTGAGATCTGGGAAGCGTTGTTGGTGACGGGCGCGTTCCTGCTCATCGTTTCCGCAGTCGGCCTCTACAACCGCGATGCTTTTCTCGACTTTCGCGTTTTCGCGCAGCGTTTCATTCTCGCCTCGCAGCTGGTTTTGATCCCGACCGTCGCCGTCGTCGGCGTGTTGAAGTCGGCGGCCGATCTGCCCTTCGGCTGGTACATCGGCATTCTGACGGTCGCGATCGCCGTGTTCTTCATGGCGATTTTCGCGTTGCGCGTCCTGATGTTCTGGACGCTGAACGTCGACTTCCTGAAACGGCGCGTCGTCATTTTGGGACAAGGCGTCCTTGCCGACGCCGTATCGAACTACGTCAGCAACGAAGGCGCCGCCCATCTGCGCTGCGTCGGCCGTTTGGCCCAAGGCCAGGCGACGGCAGGGAACACTGTCTCGCTCGGCAATATCGTGGCGCGCGCCAAGCCGTTCGCGCGGCCTGCGCCGTACGCGCATATGGCGGAGTCGCTTCACGCCGAAGAAATTGTCGTCGCCACGGACGACCGCCGCGGCCTGCCCGTCGAGGAACTGCTGCGCTGCCGCCTGCAAGGCATCCAGGTCACGGACTATCTCGCGTTTTGGGAGCGCGAGGCCGGCCAGATCGATATCGACCATGTCGGCGCCGGGTGGCTTGCCTTCGCCGAAGGCTTCCGCTTGAGCCTGCCGCGCCGCGCCGTGAAGCGGACGATCGACATCGTGGTCAGCCTGATCTTCATCGCATTGACCTTCCCCCTCCTTGGCGTCATTGCAGCTCTAATCAAACTCGATAGCCGCGGGCCCGTCTTCTTCACGCAAAACCGCGTCGGCCTCGACGGCAAGGTCTTCAAAGTCGTGAAGCTGCGCTCGATGCGCGTCGATGCCGAACGCGACGGCGTGCCGCGCTGGGCCACCAGCGATGACGATCGCATCACGCGCGTCGGCCGCTTCATCCGCAAGGCGCGGATCGACGAGCTGCCGCAGGTGATCAACGTCTTGAAGGGCGACATGAGCTTCATCGGCCCGCGCCCCGAACGCCCGTACTTCGTCGAGCAGATCCGCAAGGAAATGCCGTTCTACGATCTGCGCCATCGCGTGCGCCCTGGCATCACCGGTTGGGCGCAGGTGAACTATCCATACGGCGCTTCGATCGAAGACGCGAAGAAGAAGCTCGCCTACGACCTCTACTACGTGAAGAACAACGACTCCCTGCTCGACCTGGCAATCCTGGTTCAGACCGTGCGCGTGGTCCTGTTCGGTCACGGCAGCCGCTGAGATCGGCAACGGTTAACGCAGCGCTCGGGCCCGCGCGTCGTCGTTCTTAAAGTTCACAGAAGCGGCGAGTACCAATCGCCCGAGAGATGTGCTCATGTCGGGCCGGCAACCGTAAATTCGTTGGGCTCATGTCTGGGAAAAGCGCAAGGCAACCATTGCGCATTTTGAGCGTCATCGGTACGCGGCCCGAGGCTATCAAGATGGCCCCGGTCGTGATGGCCGCCGCCGCGGACGAAGGCATGCAAGGCCGCCTCTGCGTCACCGCCCAGCATCGCGAAATGCTCGACCAAGTGCTCGCGCATTTCGATCTGAAGGCCGACGCCGATCTCGACCTCATGAAGCGGGCGCAGGGCCTGAACTACATCACCGGCGCCGTGCTCGAAGGCATGGAGCCGGTGCTGAAGGAATTCAAGCCAGATTGGGTCGTCGTCCAAGGCGACACCACGACGACCTTCGCCGCGGCGCTCGCCGCCTTCTATCAAAAGATCAAAGTCGCCCACGTCGAAGCGGGCCTGCGCACCGGCAACATCTATTCGCCGTGGCCGGAGGAAATGAACCGCAAGCTGACGTCACAGCTGACCACGCTTCATTTCCCGCCTACGGAAGGTGCGCGTGCGAACCTCCGCGCCGAAGGCGTCCCCGACGATTGTATTGTCGTCACCGGCAACACCGTCATCGACGCGCTGGTTTGGACACGCGACAAGATTTTTTCCGACGCGGCGCTCCAGGCCTCGATCGCCAAGGCCTATCCGTTTCTGGATTGCGAGCGTCGCATGGTGCTCGTCACGGGGCATCGCCGCGAGAACTTCGACGGCGGTCTAGAGCGCGTGTTCCAAGCATTGGCGTCGCTGGCCAGACGCAAGGACGTGCAAATCGTCTTTCCCGTGCACCTGAATCCGAAGGTTCAGGACGCCGCGAACACGATCTTGCACGGCATCGACAACGTGCATCTGATCCCGCCGCAGCCGTATCGCGACTTCGTCTGGTTGATGGCGCAAAGCTATTTGATCGTCACGGACTCGGGCGGCATCCAGGAAGAGGCGCCGGGCCTCGGCAAACCGGTTCTCGTCACCCGCGACACGACGGAGCGCCCCGAGGCGGTGCAGGCGGGGACAGTGGAACTTAGCGGCACCGATGGCGGCAAGCTTTTGGAGCGCGCCTCGGCGCTGCTTGACGA
>QKCS01000072.1 GCA_003246795.1 Alphaproteobacteria bacterium | reverse complement strand
TCGCGATCCGAGAATCGGAATGATCAGCACCAGCGCCACCGCGGAGGCAACCAAAAGAAGACGCGCGTTCTCAGTTCCCATGGAAGTTTCCGCCCTTAGCAATTCGCTGCAGCTTGAGGCCGCTTTGTTGGGGCGCAACGTAGCTTTGCGGCCGGACCGCCGCAACCGGGATCGGTTCAATGCGGGAGCGACACGACGAAGCCGCAACGTCCGTCGTCCGTGCGCGTCGTTTCGATCGTGCCGCCGTGCCGTAACGCGATCTGACGAACGAGCGCGAGGCCCAGGCCCGCGCCTTGACGCTTCTCGCCGGCGACCGTCGCGCGGAAAAACGGCTCGAAGATGCGTTCGCGATCGGCGTCGGCGACGCCGGGTCCGCGATCGAGCACGCGCACGATGGCGCCGTCGCCCGCCGCTTCGACCTCCACGTCGATCGGCGGCGCGCCGTGCCGCCCCGCGTTTTCGATGAGATTGGTGAGGAGCCGTCGCAGGAGCCGCGCGTCGCCTATGATCGTAACCGGCGTCCCCGCGACGTTCGTGTGTTCGAAGCGCGAGGCTTCCTCGGCGGCAAGCGCCAAAAGGTCCACGTCTTCGACGTTCTCGAGCGCGTGAAGCGCATCGAGCCGGCTCGACAGAAGAATATCGCCGATCAGCTCGTCCAGTTCGGCGATGTCTCGTTCGAGCTCGGCGCGCAGTTGCGGGCCGGCTTTCTGCTTCAACAGTTCGACGCCCATGCGCAGGCGCGTCAACGGCGTACGCAATTCGTGCGAGGTGTTCGCCAAGAGCAGTTTGTGCGCGGCGACCAACTCCTCGATGCGCGCCGCTGAGCGGTTGAAGCTTTCGGCGACCTTGGCGACCTCGTCCTTGCCTTCGACCTTCACGCGCGCCGACAGATCGCCAGCGCCCAGCGACTCGACGCCGTGCTGCAATCGCTCGAGGCGGCGCGTCAGTCCGCGCACGATGGGATAGGAGCCGACCGCGAGGAGGAACGCCGCAAGGCCCAGGTAACCGAAGAACCCGACCCCGCCTCTGCGGTGCTCGATCGGCACACGCAACACGATCACACGCGTGTCCGGCAAGCGGAACGACCACACGGGCCCCCGCGAGCGCCAGACCCAGCGTTCGCCGTCCTCGATTTCCCCCGGCGTCGGCAGCGGGCTGCCCGCCACGCCAAGAAGTCTGCCGTCCGCGGCATAAAGGGCGATGTCGGCATTCAAAAGTCCGGCAAGACGGTCCACGGCCTTCTGCTGTTCGGGAGCCGGCGCGCCCGGGTCGGCGAGCGCGGCCATCGCCACGCCGCTCGCCATTTCGAATGCGTTGCGGGCGACCTCCATCTCGGGGCCCGAGCGCCACACGAGCGCGGAGACGATCACGACGAGCAGCACCGCGCCGACGACGGTCAGATACACTTTGAAGAACAAGCGATTGAACATCCTCAGTCCTGCGCCTTGGCGAAGACGTAGCCGGCCCCGCGCACGGTGATGACGCGGCGCGGCTTCTTGGCGTTGTCCTCGATCGCGGCGCGGATGCGGGAAATGTGCACGTCGATCGAACGGTCGAAGGCTTCGATCGTCTCGCCCTTCACGAGGTCGAACATCGCCTCGCGCGACAGCACGCGCCCGGCGCGTTCGGCCATCGCCAGCAGCAGCGCGAATTGGTAGCTCGTGAGCGAGCGCGCTTCGCCGTCGATACGCACCTCGCGTGCGTCCTTGTCGATCTCCAGCCGGCCGAAGTGAAGCACCGTCGACGGGCCGGCGCCGGTCGCGTGCGCGCGCCGAAGGATGGCCCGGAGGCGGGCGAGCAGCTCGCGCGGCTCGAACGGCTTCGGCAAGTAGTCGTCGGCGCCCATCTCGAGGCCGAGGACACGGTCCATCGCATCGCCGCGCGCCGTCAGCATGAGAATTGGGGTCGCGTCGCGGGCGCGCACGTGCTTGCAGACTTCGAGACCGTCAATGTCGGGCAACATGAGATCGAGTATCAGCGCGTCGAACGCCTCGCGCCGAGCCAGCATCAGGCCTTGCGTTCCGGTCGCCGCATGGACGACGCGAAAGCCCGCCTCGCTCAGATAGTCGTCAACCATCCGGGCGAGGCGGGGATCGTCTTCGATCAAGAGAATGCGCTCGGCCATCAGGCCCACGCAATCAGAAGGTCCAGTGCGCCGCAAGCTTCGTGCGCTGGGCCGGCGTCAAGACGTCCGCGGCGTCGGCCATGCCTTGCGCAATGCGCTTGCTGACGTCGTCGGCAAGCGCCACATGCTCGACCCGTATGGCCTCGAGCGCCGCGCGGTCCGTCTTGGGTTGACGGAGCAGCGCCGCCAGCCGCCCGCGCGCCGCCCGCATCTTCTCATGCGCGGGCACCAAGTCGCTCACCATCGACGTCGCGATCGTGGTCAGTTTCTGTTTCTGATCGGGCGTGGCATCGATCACCCAGGCGAAGCGTTCGACCACGTGCGCGGCGCGTTCCTTCGCCTGCGCCGGGTCCATCGGGCCGCGATGGTGGCCCCAGTGGCCGCCAAAGCCGCCACCGCCCATGCCGTGGCCGACGGCCGTGCTCGCGAGCCCGCCGCCGACGAGGCCAAGCAGGCCGGCGGCCATCAGCGCCGCGAAGCCAAAGCCGCGGCGCGTTTTATTTGGTGTCTCAGTCATGACAGTCTCCTGAAGATGTGAGGGATTTAGAGCCAGTGCGTCGTGTTCAGCAGGAACGCCAGGGCGTAGGCGCCGAGCACGAATCCCGCAACTGACGTCGAAATCCGGGTGACGAAGTCGATCCGTTTGGACATCGGTTCTCTCCTGTTGGAGTGGTCTCACCTGCATTGCCGAAACTAGGGGGCGCGCGTTTCGCCAGGATGTCGCCGATGTAAAGAAGTGTTTCGGCCGCGCGTTAACGGTTCTAGTTCTGTTCGACGCCAAATTGGGGTTGTGCGGTTCTCCGCTTGTCGGTCTAATCCGCCCCCTTTCCGGCCCTCACTTCGAGCACGAACACCAAGACCATGGCGCGCCTGACGATCATTCCCGACAACACCAAGATCGACTTCGTCGGGCGGCGGTATTTCGCCTTCGCGGTCGACGGCCTTCTGGTCGTGGCGACGGTCCTGTCGCTTTGGCTTCAAGGGCTCAATCTCGGCATCGACTTCACGGGCGGCGTGGTGATCGAAGCGGCGAGCAGCAGCACGATCGACGTGGGCAATCTGCGCAGTCAGCTCGGTCAACTCGGGTTCGGCGAGGTCGCGATCCAGAACTTCGGCACGGACAAGGACGTCCTGATCCGCGTGCAGCCGTCCGACAAGACGTCGGGCCAAGAGCAAGCGGTCGCGGTCAAGATTCGCGCGGCGCTGGGATCGGGCTACACGTTCAACCGCATCGAAGCCGTCGGGCCCAAGGTCTCAAGCGAGCTCTTTCAGAGCGGGGTCATCGCGACGGTGCTCGCCGTGCTCATGATCACTGTCTACGTCGCCTTCCGTTTCGAATGGCAGTTCGGGATCGCGGCGCTGGTGGCGACGGGACACGACGTGCTCGTCGCCGTCGGGATGTATTCGCTGCTGCAATTCGACTTCAACCTCACCTCGATCGCGGCGCTGCTGCTGCTCGCCGGCTATTCGGTGAACGACACGGTCGTCGTGTTCGATCGCGTGCGCGAGAACCGGCGCAAGTTCAAGAAGCTGCCGTTGCCCGAACTCATCAACGTGTCGACGAACCAGACGCTGTCGCGCACGTTCCTGACCAGTTTCACGACGGCGCTTTCGGTCATTCCGCTGATCCTGTTCGGCGGCGAGGCGTTGTTCGGGTTCGCGGCGACGATCCTTTGGGGCATCGTCGTCGGCACTTATTCTTCGATCTTCGTGGCGTCGTGCCTGTTGCTCTATCTGCCGAAGATCACGATGGGCCAGGCCTCGCAGGAAGCGAAGGGGGCGCCGGCCGTCTAACCGTCAGAAACATGGCCGTCACCACCCGGTTGAACGTCTCGATCTCGATCTGGGATAGACCAATATCGCGGCGTCATACTGTGCGTATCTGGCTTGTTCCAGGGCGAGACGTGGGGCGAGCGCTTAATCAATCCTGTAAATGTCGCTGGCCTCAACATTGTCAGTCCATACGCAATCGCGTTCATGCTCGCCGTTGTCTTCGGCGGCTACGTGCCATTTTGATCGTACTGCAACACGCCCGACAGTTGTCTAGACGCGCCAGACGCCCGCGCGGAGGCGCTTGAGTGACAGCCCATGAGGTGCTTCTGTTTTTGGTGCTGATGCTCCTTTGAAGACGGCGCGGCTGAATCCAACCTGGTACTGTCGCGACGACGTCGAGAGAGTTCATGCGGGAGATGTATGTGAAAACAATGCGCGCATCAGTGTTTGCTACGACCATGTGCATGTCCCTGTTGGGGATATTCCCCGCTCTCGCAGAGGAACGCGGAGCCTATGCGTCCGACGCCACCCTTTCTGAATCAGAGTGGAGGATCCTAAACGCCGCGAACAATCGGGCTTTCAACCAGCAAGCGGCTGTGGTTCAAACCTATGAAATGACCTTCGGTCGAATAACATCGGCCGATCTTGCGTATGCCCATACAAAGCAGAAGATTGTGTACGTTACGCAGAGGATTCTCTGCTGGGGCAGTCCAAGCTTAGCAGCCGCCGAGTTTGCGAACGCTCGTGATGCATGGCAGCTCCTTCCGCAAATGCCGTCTGGGAGCCAACCCCTGATCTATAGTTTTATCAATTACATCGACGCCCTAGGACAAGATGTAGAATTGTTGGATAAACTGATGTCACAACGCCAGTGTGTATAGATTCATGCACAGCTTATCTATGCCGCTCGTGCTGGTTGATCATTATCCGGCATGGGCCAATGACGCCAGTTCGTAATGTGCGTCTTGAGCGACCGAATTGAGGGGGCATTTCGGTCGTTGGCAATGAAACGGCCACTAGGCGGTTGTTGGCCCAAAGCTGTCATTCAGACCTGAGGCGGCATGATCGGTTGTGGGGTCATGTCCATCCGCAAAGGCGGAGGCCTCGCGACGCGCGCCTTAGGGAGGCGCCAAATATTACTCTATCCTAAGAGCGCTCTTGCGCGAGGCTGGTCGGCGGTGGGCCATATAAACATGCTCGGCCAGCGCACTAGCGCATCCTTCTTTCAGAAGGCGCGTTCGAAGTGAAGATGCGCCGCCGCACTTGCTTTTCCACCTCAAGCACGACGAACAGCGCCGCGCCGATGGCGATCACAACGGCCCCATCAAAGAGCCCGACTGCCTGGGTTTCAAA
>QKCS01000017.1 GCA_003246795.1 Alphaproteobacteria bacterium | reverse complement strand
CAATACTGGCGGTTTGGAATCTCAGCCGCGCGGTCAGCCCATTCGACCGCGCGCTCGTAGTCGCCTTTGAAGATCAACGCGAGCGCGCCGTAGGTATAAAACGCCCAACGCTGCGGATCGTTGGTGGACAGCGCGATCGCTCGTTCAAATCGCTCGATCGCTTCGTCGTAGCGACCCAGATACGTGAACGAGTCCGCCAGTCCACAGTGAGCTGCTGCGAACGACGGATTGAGATCGACAGCGATCTTGTTCCCCTCGATCGCGCTCTCGTACTCGCGTCTTGCCAGTTGGATGCGTGCTTTTAGCGCATAGAACACCGCATTCTTGTCGTCCGTTTCGAGCGCGCGTATTGTTGCCGCCAGCGCCTCATCCAGCAGTGCAGGCGCAGGCTCAGTGTCCCAATACACGGTGCCCAGGACAACCGCGTAGGCCCACCACGCATTTGCGTCGCCGAATCCAGGATCGAGCGCCCGCGCCTTGCTCAGCAACTCTTGGGCCTTGAGATTGTCCGCCTTCGTGAACTTGAAGAAGTGCGCGACGCCCAAGTGGTATAGTTCCCAGGCTTTGAGGTCACGCGACCCGATGGCGCTCGTAGTGCGGCGCCGCTCTTCATATCCGATCTCTGGTTCTATGCGCGCTGCGATCGTTTCGACGATGTCATCCTGGATCTCAAACAGGTCCTCCGACTGTCGATCATAGTGTTCCGTCCAGATACAGTTGCCGCTTTGTGCGTCGATCAGTTGTACGGCCACGCGCACGCGCGCAGCGGCCTTTCGCACACTGCCTTCGACGACATAGTCCGCGCCAGTCATACGCGCGATCTCGGCTATGCCGATTGCTTTGCCCTTGAACTGGAAGGTTGTGTTGCGCGCCACAACGCTCAGCGAGCGGTGCTTTGCCAACGCAGCGATGATGTCGGCCGTGACACCGTCGGAGAAATAGTCCTCATCCACCCTGCCCGACAGATTTTCGAAGGGAATAACGGCAACCGTCGGGCGCGCACGTCCACGGTCACTTCCGCTTGTCTCCGAATCAAATGGGGCATTGCCTGACACGAAACGAAACCCGCGGCCGTGCACGGTGCGGATGAACGACTGCGCCTTCCCGTCGTCGCCGATGGCCTGGCGCGCGGACTTGATACGGCTGGAAAGCGCTGAGTCCGATACCGCGCGCCCGCTCCAGATCGCCGCGTTGATCTCATCCTTGGTGACCAAGCGGTCCGGATTAGCTGCAAGATAGGCGAGCAGTTCGAACACCTGCGGTTCGACCGAGACGGCTCCCCTCGTGCGCCGCAACTCCTGGCGCGTCGTGTCGAGTTCACAATCTCCAAAGCGGTAGATCATGGCCCTTCCATCGCGCAAAAAGCGCGAAAATTCAAGGAATCTCCAAAGCTCCTCCAGAAGTCCTCCAAGGCTTCGGCCCCACGCGTCGCCTACACAAACGGTCAACCGGAACGAGAACTGCGCACCGACAAACGGAGATCAAGATGTTGCAACCTACCATCAAAGCCACGGCACCCGACTACGCTGCTGTCAAGACGAAGCAGCAGGCCGCCTGGTCGGCCGGTGATTATTCGGCCGTTGGCGTGACGTTGCAGAATGTGGGCGAAAGCCTGTGCGAGGCGTTGGACGTGCGCAGTGGCAACCGCGTTCTCGACGTGGCAGCCGGCAACGGAAATTGCTCGCTCGCGGCCGCTCGCCGCTTCTGCGACGTAACTTCGACCGACTATGTTCAAGATCTGCTTCGCCGGGGGCGTGAGCGTGCGGATGCCGAACGCCTGTCGATCACTTTCAAGCTCGCCGACGCGGAAGCACTTCCCTTCGAGGACGAGGCATTTGATGTGGTCACTTCGACCTTCGGTGTCATGTTTGCACCGGACCAGGAGAAGGCCGCGTCAGAGCTGCTACGCGTCTGCCGCGCGGGCGGCAAGATCGGCCTTGCCAGTTGGACGCCCGACAGCTTCATCGGCCAGTTGTTCAAAACGCTCGGTCGTTTTGTCCCGCCCGCACCGGGTCTGAAGTCGCCCGCACTCTGGGGTACGCATGAAACTCTGGACGCATTGTTTGGCGCGCACGCCGAAGTCGGCGGAAACGAACGCGACTTTGTGTTTCGCTACCGTACGCCGCGCCATTGGATCGATACGTGGCGAGCGATCTACGGACCACTGCAGAAGGCGTTCGACACACTGGACGCGACCAAACAGGCGGCGTTGACCGACGATCTATTGGTGTTGATCACTTCGATCAACCGGGCCAAGGACGGCACGATGGTTGTGCCAAGCACATATCTCGAAAGCGTCATCGTCAAACGCTGACGACGCCACTGGCGCGCGTTTTTCGCGGCGCGCTACCGATTTCTTTCACCCGCATTTTCAATGGAGAATTCAGATGTCCTCTAACAGCTACCGTTTGTCAATGTCGCTTCTGATCGTTCGCATAAGCATCGCGATGCTTATGGTTCCTTGGGCAGTCGACAAGATCGTGCGCCCGGATCACGCGACGCACGTGTTCGAACAGTTCTACTTCATCAACGCTGCGCCCGGCGCTCTGTCATTCGCAGCCGGCGCACTTCAGCTCGTCGTTCTGTTCGCCTTCTTGATCGGCTATGCGAGAACTTGGACCTACGGTTTCGTGCTCGCGATGCACGCTGTCTCGACGTTGTCGACGTGGCGTGAATACCTTGATCCGTACCAAGGCGCGAACTTGCTACTGTTCGCCGCGTGGCCCGCGCTCGGCGCTTGCATCGCACTCTTCATTCTTCGCGAATTCGACAATCTGTTGAGCGTTCACTGCACCGCGCATGCGAACCATCGGCGCGAGCAATTGGCGTAACCGTGGCTGTCTACGCCGAAACAAGGATCGGACTCATGCACGGCATCAAGAACTCAATTCTCGACACGGTCGGCAACACGCCGGTCGTTCGCGTCAACAACATGGGCGGCGAAGGGGTCGAGATTTTCGTCAAGCTCGAGGCGTTCAACCCCCTCGGCTCCGTCAAGGACCGCCTCGCGCTCGGCGTTATCGAAGCGGCCGAGCGCGACGGTTCCCTGAAGCCTGGACAGACGGTGATCGAGGCCACGAGCGGCAACACCGGCATCGGCCTTGCGATGGTGTGCGCGCAGAAGGGCTATCCGCTCGTCGTTACGATGGCCGAGAACTTTAGTGTCGAACGCCGCAAGCTGATGCGCTTCTTGGGAGCGAAGGTGATTCTGACTCCCGCCTCCGAGAAGGGCAGCGGCATGCTGGCCAAGGCGCGCGAGCTCGCCGAAGAACACGGCTGGTTTCTCTGCCGCCAGTTCGAGAATGAAGCCAATCCCGACGTTCACAGTCGGACCACGGCCGAGGAGATCTTGGCCGACTTCGGCGAGGACGGATTGGACTATTGGGTCACCGGCTTTGGCACGGGCGGAACCCTCAAGGGTGTGGCCCGCGTCTTGAAGGCGCGCAGCAAACGGACCCGCATCGTCGGCTGCGAGCCGGACAACTCGCGAATTCTCGACAGCGGTATTGCTCAGGCCTACGACAGCGACGGTAGCCCCTCCGCGAGCCACCCGAACTTCCGACCCCATCTAATGCAAGGCTGGTCTCCGGACTTCGTTCCGAAGATCGCCAACGATGCGCTCGCAAATGGGCTCATCGACCAGCTACTGCCCATCGACGGCGTGGACGCGTTGCGCTACGCGCGCGACCTGGCGCGGAAGGAGGGCATCTTTTGCGGCATTTCGGGCGGGGCGACTTTCGCCGGCGCCATGCAGATCGCCAAGTCGGCGGCGAAGGGATCGCGCATCCTAGCGATGATCCCCGACACCGGCGAACGCTATCTCTCGACGCAATTGTTCGAAGACGTCTGCGCCACGATGAGCGCCGAAGAGCTTGAGATCGCCGCATCAACGCCGCGGTTCCGATTCGATGTCTGTGCTGCGCCTGCGCCTCAGAAGGCTGTACCCGAGACCGTGAAACCCGACGCTGCGCGCTTCGTTCAGGCGGCCATCACGGATCCCGCCAATCCGGTCGTCATGTTCGGCCTGCAGTGGTGCGAGTTCGCCAGGTGCATACGCAGAATGTTCGCCGAGGTCGAGATTCCCTTCAGATCGATCGATCTCGATTCAGTGGACTATCAGAAGGGCGATCGAGGCGGCGACATTCGGGCAGCGCTACGCCAGAAGATCGGCTCGCCCACCATGCCGCAGATCTTCGTCGGCGGGATGCACGTCGGCGGTTGCATCGACGTCTTCGATGCATTCGAGAGCGGCACGCTTGGAGAGAAGCTGTCCAGGAGCGGCGTCTCGTTCGATGCCTCGAAGAGGATCGATCGCGCTCGTCTCTTGCCCAACTGGTTGCACCCGCGATGACGTACCAGAACGCCCCCCGCGCTCCCACGCCGGAGCAGATGTTGGCGGCGGACTACGCCTTGAGCTTCCGCGCCTCGCCGCGGTCGCTCCATCCAACCGCCGGCACCGAAGAGTTGCGGCGCCTCTTTGGGTTGCCATTGCCTGAGGCTGGCCGCGACGGGCGCGAAGTGATCAAGGATTTAATCCGCGCCGCCGAACCTGGCCTTGTCGGCAACACGCAAGGCGGATTCTTTGCGTGGGTGATGGGCGGATCACACCCGACTGGCGTCGCAGCAGATTGGCTGACCTCGGTCTGGGGCCAGAATGCCGCCATCTTCCAGACCTCACCTGCGGCAGCCATTGCCGAAGAAGTCTCGGCCAACTGGATCTTAGACCTGCTCGATCTCCCGCGCGCAAGCTCCGTCGGCTTCACGACAGGCGCAACGATGGGTGGGTTTATCGCGCTCGCCGCCGCTCGAAACGAGGTTCTTCGCTGGGCCGGTTGCGACTTCGAAAAAGAGGGGCTCCAAGGAGCGCCACCGATTAGCGTGTTCATTAGCGACGACGCGCACGCATCGAACACGGCCGTTCTGCACTATCTTGGTTTTGGTGCCCGCAATCTCGTGCCAATCACGACTGACGGCCAGGGTGTCATGGACACGTGCGAACTTGCGGCGGCGATGTCGTCTCGCGCAGGGCCGCAGATCGTCTTGTGCCAAGCTGGGCATATCAACTCGGGAGCATTCGACGATTTCGCAGAGATCGCGGATTTGGCCGATCGCAACGGTGCGTGGATGCATGTCGACGGCGCTTTTGGTCTGTGGTCCCGCGCTGTGCCGGAGATGAAGAGGCTCGCGGCGGGGGTCGAGCGCGCCCACTCCTGGGCGGTCGATGGGCACAAGTGGCTGCAAATCCCCTATGATTCCGGCTTC
>QKCS01000248.1 GCA_003246795.1 Alphaproteobacteria bacterium | reverse complement strand
GGCGCGCTCTGCGATCGCCTACGACGACGCGAATCGCGATCTGATCCTGTCGTTCAAGCATGCCGATCGTCTAGAGGCGGTTCCTTTTGTTCGCGCGCTAGATGTCGGCAAGCGGCCGCGAGGCGTTGGCCGACGCCGATCTGCTGATCCCGGTGCCGCTACACTGGGTGCGCCTCGCACGGCGGCGCTACAATCAAGCCGCCGAACTCGCGAACGCGCTGTCGCGCCTGTCGAATACGCCGGTGGACACGGCGGTTCTGAAGCGCCGGAAGGCGACGCGCAGCCAAGGCGAGATGCCGTCGGCCCGCGCCAGACTCAAGAATGTCGCCCATGCCTTCGCCGTCGCCGCATCGGCAAGGGCGCGGCTCGCCGGGCGACACGTGGTTGTCGTCGATGACGTCCTGACCACCGGTGCGACACTGCGAGCCTGCGCCAAGACGCTCGCGCGCGCTGGTGCGGCGTCTGTGTCTGTGGTCACATTGGCGCGCGTTGTCCGTCCGTTAAGCCTTACCTCGTAGTTTCGACACTGGGCGCAGTGCCCCAACGATCTATATCGTTCGCAAATGCAGATGCCTGATATCGTCATGTCAGCCGACAGTTCGCCTCCTGCGTCGCCGTCGAGAGTAGTCGTGTATTCGACCCTGTTGTGCCCGTTCTGCCATCGCGCCAAGGCGTTGCTGCGCAAGAAGGGCGTTTCGTTCGCCGAAGTCGATGTCGGTATGGACCCGCAGAAGCGGGACGAGATGACGAAGCGCGCGCGCGGCCGCTACACAGTCCCGCAGATCTTCATCGGCGACACGCATGTCGGCGGCTGCGACGATCTTTACGCGCTTGAGCACGACGGCAAGCTCGACTTGCTCTTGAAGCAAGCAGGCGGCTAACCTTCGCCTGATGACAGCCACGTTCCGTGCGGCCTGTGTGCAGATGCGCACCGGCCTTGACGTTGCCGCGAACATCGCGGCCGCGGCCGCTTTGATCCGCGAGGCGAAAGCGGCGGGCGCCGCCTTTGTCGCCACGCCCGAGATGACGTCGCTTTTCGAAGCCGAGTCGGACGCTCTGTTCGCTAAAGTGCGCGAAGAGAGCGAGGACGAAGCGCTCAAGGCGTTTCGCCAGCTGGCCGAGGAGCTGTCGATCTGGCTTCTCGTCGGCTCGCTTCCAATCAAGGTTGCCGAGCGCCGCTGCGCCAACCGCTCGTTCTTGATCGACCCGAAAGGGCAAGTGCGCGCCCGCTACGACAAGATCCACATGTTCGACGTCGATCTGCCGGGTGGGGAGGTCTATCGCGAGTCGCGAAATTACCGTCCGGGCGAACACGCCGTCGTCGCGGATCTGCCGTGGGGCAAACTTGGCCTCAGCGTTTGCTACGATCTGCGCTTCCCCTATCTCTATCGGGCTTTGGCGAAAGGCGGCGCGTCGTTTCTGACGATCCCGGCCGCCTTCACGCACACGACGGGTCTGGCGCACTGGCATGTCTTGCAGCGCGCTCGCGCAATCGAGACTGGATGCTTTGTCATCGCCCCTGCCCAAGGCGGTCACCATCAAAACGGCCGCCGGACGTTCGGTCACAGCCTCATCGTCGATCCGTGGGGCGCGATCCTTGCCGTGGGCGGCGAGGACCCCGGTATCGTCGTCGCCGACATCAACCCGGCGAAAGTGGCAGAGGCGCGCGCCCGTGTGCCGGCCTTGACGCACGATCGGCCCTTCACACTTTCTTAACGTGGCTGTCGTGCCCTAGTACTGCCTTGCGGCAGAAGGCATTAGCAGTCATCTTTTGAGACTGCCACGTGCAGGGGATTGGTTCCGCGTCATGATTCGCTACCAGCTGGTCTGCAACAAGAACCACGACTTCGAAGGGTGGTTCCGCGACAGCGCCGCTTACGACACGCAGGCGAAGAAGGGCCTGCTGGTGTGCCCGACCTGCAATTCCAAACGCGTGACCAAAGCCCCGATGGCCCCCGCCGTCTCAAAGAAGGGGGAACTGGCGGAGGCCGCGGCGAAAGCCAAGGCCGTGCGCGAGTGGGTCACCAACGTACGCCAGCACGTCGAAAAGAACGCGGAGTACGTCGGCGAACGCTTCCCGGACGAGGCGCGCGCCATCCACTACGGCGATGCCAAGGAACGCCAGATCTACGGTGAGGCGAGCTTGGAGGATGCCCGCGAACTCGTCGACGAGGGCGTGCCCGTCGCGCCGCTACCGAGTTTGCCGCGCGCCGATTCCTGAACGGCGCCATCGCCGACATAGCCCAAGAGCAACGCCGTCACCTCCGCCCGAAACACCTGCGACTTGAGCAGCTGCGGGCGGCGTCGCAAGGCTTCGTTCGCGATCGCGTTCAGACATGTGTCGATGACGAACGCCGCATGGGTACGCGATCCGTTCGCGGCATCGCCGACAAGCCGCCCGACGGTGCGCCCGACGCGCTCTCGCCGCAGCGCTGCAATCTTCTTCCGCTCAGGCTCGGGCAACACGTCATCGACGATGGCGCCCAGATTCGCGGCAAGCGCCGGATCGTGGCCGCGAATATCGAAGTGCCAATCGACCACCGCGCGCACGACGTCGCCTTTCACCTGTGCTTCATCGATCGCCGCGGGACGCACGCGCTCGACGCGCGCGAACTCGCGTTCGACCAAGGCGCGGATGATCGCCTGCTTGTTCGGGAAGTATTGATAGAGCGAGCCGATGCTGACGCCCGCGCGCGCGGCGATCGCGTTCGTCGTCATCGCGCGTCCGCCGCTCGTGCGCAGAATGTGAGCCGCAGCCTCGACGATCGCCTCGAACGTCGCCGCCGCCCGCTGCTGTCGAGGCGATTTGCGTAAGTACGACAACGGCTTGTCTCCGCCTTTCCGATCGTCAGGAAAGCGAGTTTACTTGGGGCTCGCCGCGCATCAAATGACCCGGAAACGAGGGGACGACAACATGCGCACCCGCATTTGGACGGCTTTCGCGCTCATGGCGGCGCTGAGCGCCTGCGGCGAACCGCCCGCGTTCATGCCGCCGCGCCCCGGGGACGCCGTGACCCTGGATGGCGGCGTCGAACGTTACGACGTGCGCTTTCCCTGCGGCGACGCCCAGTGCGCAGGCTGGCTCTATGTTCCGCCGGGCGACACAAAGGCGCCGGTCGTCGTCATGGGGCACGGCTTCGCGGGCACCCGCGACAGCGGTCTCGACTATTTCGCCGAGCGCTTCGCCCGCAGCGGCATCGCCGCGTTCGCGATCGACTATCGCCACTTCGGCGCCAGCGGCGGAATACCTCGTCAGCTCGTCGATCCGTGGCAGCAGCTCGAGGATTGGCGCGCCGCGCTCGCGTTCGTCCGCGCCGCCGATCGCGTCGACGGCACGCGCGTCGCCGTGTGGGGCACTTCGCTCGGCGGCGGTCTCGCGCTCATCACGGCGGCGAAAGACGGCAACGTCAAAGCCGTCGTCGCCCAGGCACCGCAGATCGACTCGTCCGTCGAGGGCGAGGCGACGTTTCCCGGCGTATGGTGGGTGATCCGGTTGCTGTTCACGGCCTGGGGCGATCTCGCGAACGACGCGCTCGGCGGCGCCCCGACGGAGATCGCGGCCATCGCGCCCGCCGACGGCTTCGGCATGATCGTCGACGACGAAGCCTACGCCGCGTTCGAACGTATCGTTCGCCCCGGCACGACCTATCGCAATGCTGTCCTCGCGCGGTCGATCTTTACCTTCGACGACTACAACCCCGCCGTCCAAGCCGACGCGATCAAGGCGCCCGTCCTTCTCATCGCCTCGCACGGCGACCGCTTCGCGCCGTTCGCCGCGGCGGAGACATTCGCGAAGAAACATACGAACGCGACGCTCGAAGAAATCGACGGCGACCATTTCGACGTCTATTCATCGCCTCGCGCCGAACGCGCGAGCGACCTCGCCACGGACTTCCTCGCAAAGCACTTGCTGGGATCGCCGTCCTAGCCGGGTTTCGCGGCCGCGATCATGTAGTTGACGTCGCGGTCGGACGTCAGCGACCAGCGGCCGTTGAGCGGGTTGTACATCACGCCGGTGGCGGTGGTGATCGACAGGCCGGCCGCCGCCAACGCCGCGTCCAGTTCGCCAGGCGTCACAAACTTCGCCCAATCGTGCGTCCCGCGCGGCAGCCAGCCCAGCACGTACTCCGCGCCCACGATCGCGAGCGCGTAGGCCTTGGCGGTCCGGTTGATCGTCGCCACGAACATCAATCCGCCCGGCTTCAGCATCGAGGCGCAGCTCGTCAAGAACAGAGTCAAGTCGGCGACGTGCTCGATCACTTCCATGTTCAAGACCACGTCGAACCGCTCGCCGGCCTCAGACAATGTCTCCGCCGTCGTCGCGCGATAGTCGATCGCAAGACCCTGCTCGCCGGCGTGGACGCTTGCGGTTTTGATATTCTTGTCCGATGCGTCCGCGCCTAGAACGTCAAACCCGAGCCGTGCCATCGGCTCGCTGAGCAGCCCGCCGCCGCACCCGATATCCAAGAGCCTCAGGCCCGAAAACGGCCTGTCGCCCTTGATATCGCGGCCGAAATGCGCCGCCGCCTGGTCCCGGATGAAGGCAAGGCGCACGGGATTGAACTTGTGCAAAACCCCAAATTTACCTCTTGGATTCCACCATTCGGCGGCAAGCGCGGAGAAGCGCGCGACCTCGGCGGCGTCGACTGTGGAAGGGGGGCCTGTAACGGCAGACACCGGTTCGAAGCTCCGTGCGTTGCGTGACATTCTCTCAGCGTCTAACTATACCGCACCGCCGACCAATCAACCCCGCAAAGAGCAGGCCCAACGCCGCGCGACGCTATGCCCAGACTTGTCATGAAGTTCGGGGGAACGTCGGTGGCGGACCTCGAGCGTATCCGCAACGTCGCCCTCAAAGTGAAACGCGAAGTCGACCGGGGCTACGACGTGGCCGTCGTCGTTTCGGCGATGGCGGGCGAGACGAACAAGCTCGTCAACTTCGCACGCGAACTTTCGTCGCTCCACGACGCGCGCGAGTACGACACGGTGGTCTCCTCGGGCGAGCAGGTGACGATCGGCCTGCTTTCGATCGCCTTGCAGCACATCGGCGTGCAGGCGCGTTCCTGGCTCGGCTGGCAGATCCCGATCCGCACCAGCGGCATGCACGGCGCGGCCGCCATCACGTCGATCGACACGAAGCAACTCGACGCACGCCTCGACCAAGGCCAGGTCGCCGTCGTCGCCGGGTTCCAGGGCATCGGCCCCGACAACCGCATCACGACCTTGGGCCGCGGCGGCTCCGACACCAGCGCTGTCGCGCTCGCCGCGGCGTTGAAGGCGGAGCGTTGCGACATCTACACCG
>QKCS01000218.1 GCA_003246795.1 Alphaproteobacteria bacterium | reverse complement strand
CGCCGAAGACGCTGGAATGGAAGGGCTCGCACATCGCGGTGACGTGGAGCCATGACGGCCGCTTCCTCGTCACCTCGATGCAGGAGAACGCGCTCCACGGCTGGCGCGTCGAAGACGCCGCCGACATGCGCATGTCGGGCTATCCGGCAAAGATCAAGTCGCTCGCCTGGGACCGCCGCGGCCGCACGCTGTTCACGAGCGGCGCCGACCGCGTCATCGGCTGGCCCTTCACCGGCCGCAACGGGCCGATGGGACGCGAGCCGCTGGAGATCGGTCCGCAGCGCGAGGCCCTCGTGCAGGTCGTCGCCGCCCATCCCGAATTCGATATGGTCGCCGCCGGCACGAACGACGGCGCGGTGTGGTTCGAGTGGATCTGCGATCCGGGCGCGAATTTCGTGCTGCTGAACGGCGGCAAGGTCACGGCCCTCGCCTTCGCGCCCGACGGCGCGCATCTGGCGCTCGGCACCGAGGACGGCTTCGCGGCGCTCGTGCCGGTCGCTTAAGAAGGTTGTCATCCGGGTCGCGCTTCGCTCCGCCCGGGATGACAGCTCATTGCGGCTTCGAAGAGACGAGCTAGTCCTTCGCCTCTTTAAAGAACTCTTTGACCTTGGTGAAGAAGCCCGTCGTCTCGGGCGAGTTCTTTTCGCTGCCCGCCTTCTCGAACTCGCGCAGCAGCTCCTGCTGCTTCTTGGTCAGGTTGACCGGCGTCTCGACCGCCATCTCGACGAAGAGGTCGCCGATCGCGCCCTGGCCGCGCAGGCCCGGCATGCCCTTCGCGCGCAGGCGGAACTGTTTGCCGGACTGCGTGCCCTCGGGGATCGTGATCCTCGCGCGTCCGCCGCCCAAGGTCGGCACCTCGACCTGGCCGCCCAGTGATGCGGTCACGAAGCTCACCGGCACCCGGCAGAAGAGATCGCCCGCGTCGCGCTTGAACAACGAATGCGGCGCGATCGAGAGGAAGATGTAGAGGTCGCCCTTCGGCCCGCCGCGCAAGCCTGCTTCGCCTTCGCCGGCGAGGCGGATGCGCGTGCCGTCTTCGACGCCCTGCGGAATGTTGACGTTGAGCGTGCGCTCGCGTTGCACGCGGCCGGCGCCGTTGCACGACCGGCAGGGATTCTTGACCACGCGGCCGAGGCCCTGACACGTCGGGCATGTGCGTTCGATCGTGAAGAAGCCCTGCTGCGCGCGCACCTTGCCCACGCCCGAACACGTGGGACACGCCTGCGGCTTCGAACCCGCTTCGGCGCCGGAGCCCGAACACGCCTCGCACGTCACCGATCCCGGCACGCGGATCGTCGCGGTCTTGCCGGAGAACGCGTCCTCCAGCGAAATCTCCATGTTGTAGCGCAGGTCCGACCCGCGCGAAGCGCGCGAGCCGCCGCCGCCGCGCCGCCCGCCCATGAACTCGCCGAAGAGATCGTCGAAGACGTCGGTGAACGACGTCGTGAAGTCGAACCCGAAGCCCGGCCCGCCGCGTCCGCCTTGCGGTCCCTCGAACGCTTCGTGGCCGTACTGATCGTAGGCCGCGCGCTTCTGATCGTCCTTCAGGATGTCGTAGGCCTCGTTCAGCTCCTTGAAGTTCTGCTCGGCCTTCGCGTCGCCCGGGTTTCGGTCGGGGTGCAGCTCCTTCGCCTTCTTGCGGAACGCGGCTTTCAGCTCATCGGCCGATGCACGCCGCGCTACGCCAAGAATCTCGTAGAAGTCACGCTTGGACATACGTCTCGCCGGACACTGAGCGAAGAGGAGGGATCAAAGGAGGACGTGGCGCGCGTTACGGCGCGCCGCCGCCCTTCTTCTTTTTCTCCTCGTCGACCTCTTCATAGTCCGCGTCGACGACGTCGCTGTCGGCGTTGCCCGTGGTCGCGCCGCCTTCGCCTGCGCCCGCCCCGGGATCGCCGCCAGCCGCCGCGGCGCCTGCCTCGCCCGCGCTGCGATACATCGCCTCGCCGAGCTTGAGCGACGCCTGCCGCAACGCCTCGGACTTCGACTTGATGAGTTCGGCGTCCTCGTCCTTCAGCGCGTCCTTGACCGCCGTCACGGCCGCTTCGATGGCGCTGCGCTCGTCGTCGGAGATCTTGCCGCCGTGCTCCTTCAGCGCCTTCTCGACCTCGTGAACCTCGGCGTCGGCGCGGTTGCGCGCCTCGACAAGCTCGCGGCGCTTCTTGTCGTCGCTCGCGTGCTCCTGCGCTTCCTGCATCATCTTTTGGATGTCGGCTTCGCTAAGCCCGCCCGACGCCTGGATGCGGATCGTCTGCTCCTTGTTCGTGGCCTTGTCCTTCGCCGCGACGTTGACGATGCCGTTCGCGTCGATGTCGAAGGTCACCTCGACTTGCGGCATACCGCGCGGCGCCGGCGGAATGCCGACGAGGTCGAACTGGCCAAGGAACTTGTTGTCCGCCGCCATCTCGCGTTCGCCCTGGAAGACGCGGATTGTCACTGCCGTCTGTCCGTCCTCGGCGGTCGAAAACACCTGGGACTTCTTCGTCGGGATCGTCGTGTTGCGCTCGATTAGGCGCGTGAACACGCCGCCCAGCGTCTCGATGCCGAGCGACAGCGGCGTCACGTCGAGCAAGAGGACGTCTTTGACTTCGCCCTTGAGCACGCCCGCCTGGATCGCAGCGCCGATCGCCACGACCTCGTCCGGGTTCACGCCCTTGTGCGGTTCCTTGTTGAAGAACTCTTTGACGATCTGCTGCACTTTCGGCATGCGCGTCATGCCGCCGACGAGCACGACTTCGTTGATGTCGGCCGGCGTCACGCCCGCGTCCTTCATGCATGCCTTCACCGGCGCGATCGTCCGCTGGACGAGATCGTCGACCAAGGATTCCAGCTTCGCCCGCGTCAGCTTCGTCGTCAGATGCTTCGGTCCCGACGCGTCGGCCGTGATGAACGGCAGGTTCACTTCGGTTTGCAGCTGCGACGACAATTCGATCTTCGCCTTCTCGGCCGCTTCCTTCAGGCGCTGCAGGGCAAGGCGGTCCTTCCTGAGGTCGATGCCCTGTTCCTTCTTGAACTCGTCGGCCAAGAAGTCGACGAGGCGCATGTCGAAGTCTTCGCCGCCCAGGAACGTATCGCCGTTCGTCGCCTTCACCTCGAAGACGCCGTCGCCGATTTCCAGGATCGAGATGTCGAACGTGCCGCCGCCGAGGTCATAGACCGCGATCGTGCCCGTCTGCTTCTTGTCGAGACCGTAGGCGAGGGCGGCCGCCGTCGGCTCGTTGATGATGCGAAGAACCTCAAGGCCCGCGATGCGGCCCGCGTCTTTCGTTGCCTGGCGCTGCGCGTCGTTGAAGTAGGCCGGCACCGTGATGACAGCCTGCGTCACCTTCTCGCCGAGATAGCCCTCGGCGGTCTCCTTCATCTTCTGCAGCGTGAAGGCCGAAATCTGCGACGGCGAAAGTTTCTCGTTGTCGCGCCCCAGGATCCAGGCGTCGCCGTTGTCCGCCTTGATGATCTTGTACGGCACCATGCCCATGTCCTTTTGGGTCATGGGATCTTCGAACTTGCGTCCGATCAGGCGCTTGATCGCGAAATAGGTGTTCTCGGGGTTCGTCACCGCCTGGCGCTTCGCGGACTGGCCGACCAGACGTTCGCCGTCCTTCGTGAAGGCGACGATCGAGGGCGTGGTCCGCGCGCCTTCGGCGTTTTCGAGCACTTTCGGCTGCGTGCCTTCCATGATGGCGACGCACGAATTGGTCGTGCCGAGGTCGATGCCGATGACTTTGCTCATAGTTAAACCTCTCTTATTCGGCGGATGTGCTGGGGCCTTCTCAAAAGCGCCCGCCGCCATCCCCTTGAGACGATGGAGACAATGGATGCCGCGAGAATCCGCGGGTTTCAGGGCCAGATATAGGGGGGCGACCCTGCGCCCGCAAGCGGACGGGCCGCGCCAAATTTCGTGATTTTGGCGCAAACCGGGGCGGGCGTATTGTTTCACGGTCCGCAAGGATGAGGGAGGCCACCATGTTCCGGAACACTGGGTGGGCCGCGTTTTTGGCCTCGGTGACGTTGTCGATTGTGCTCGGATCAGCGCCTGCGGTCGCCGGGTCGCGTGCCATTTTCGCGTGCTTCTCGCCCGGAAACGCGGCGGTGATCGGCAAGCTGGGGGCGAACGATCCGAGCGTCCGGCAAGGCTTCGAGTCGGGTGAATGCCTGGCCCTTCCGGCGGGCGTCCCGTTGAACGACGTCGAGCGCCACGGCACGCTTTGGCGTTTCCGCGTCTTCGGCGCGAGGCCCCATCTCTATGCGGCCGATTGGGCCATGGGGCTGCAACCGGCGGCGGGCCCCGCGCCAACCGGGTTCGAGCAATACCTTCCCGTGACCGCCAGCCTTCTGTCGTTCGGGCGCGCCTACACGCGCTGCTACGACGAGTCGACGAAGCTCGCGAAGCGGATCGAAGATCACGAGAAGCGCTGGAAAAACTACGAGGCCTGGCGCCAGCGTCATATCTCCGAGAAGTCGACGCCCAAGGTCACCATCTATGTCAGCGACACCGGGCCGCGCCTGGTCGCCGAGGCGCAAGCCCTGCGCCGCGAAGCCGACAATTGGCATCAGCGCTGCAGCCGGGTGGCCGCGATTCAGGCCGACGACGACTTCGTCGTCTTCATACGCACGGCGCTGTTGGCCTAGTAATTCCTCCGTGTACAGGGCGTGGACGCGGTCTCGGACTGCGTCGCGCCATACAATCGCCACCAAGACACCCCATGTAAGCAATGGCGGCAAAGAGGGTGCTGACATGGCATCTGGTCTCATACGCTGGGCGTCGCTTCCGGCCTCGACCGTGTTGATCTCCGTTCCAAGCGCGGCGCAGGCGGTCGCCCGCACGCCGACGATCTCCGGAAATGTTTGGGTCGCCTATGCGATCATCGCCGTGCTGATCGCCACGATCTATCTGCTGATCATGGGCACCTTGCACGTCGAACGCCGCGACGCGCGTCTGGGACGGTCGCGCCGCGACGACGGTTGGTTCGGCATCTTTCCGACGGGCACCGCCGACGACGAGGACTCGCCCGACTTCCATCACCACGGCGGCGGCGACGGCGGCGAGGGTGGGGAAGGCGGCGAAGGCGGTTGGGGTTGAACGCTCAGGCGTTGGTGTCGAGCGACGATCCCGGCGCGCCCCCGTTGCCGTCCTTCGCGTCCGGCGCTTGGGCGGCAACGGTCACCATCGCTTCGCGCAACAGTCGTCCGCCGATCACATAGCCTTCTTGCGCGACGTCGATCACGGTTCCGGGTTGATGGTCGTTGGTCGGAATCTCGGCGATCGCGCGGTGCAAGTTCGGGTCGAAGCGCTTGCCCTTGGC
>QKCS01000160.1 GCA_003246795.1 Alphaproteobacteria bacterium | reverse complement strand
TCCTGATGTCGCGGATGAAGCCCATGTCGAGCATGCGGTCGGCTTCGTCCAGGACGAAGATTTCCGTCTTGCTTAAATCGACGGCGCGTTGCGAGACGAGGTCGAGCAGGCGGCCGGGCGTCGCGACGAGGACGTCGATGCCCTTCTTCATCGTCTGGATCTGCGGCTGTTCGCCGACGCCGCCGAAGATCGTCGTCACCGTGTGGTTCATATAGCGGCCATAAGCGCGGAAGCTGTCTGCGATTTGGGCCGAAAGCTCGCGTGTCGGCGAGAGGATCAGCACGCGCGCAGTCTTCGGCGCCGCGTGGCGCTTGTTCGCTTCGAGACGCTGCAAGATGGGCAGGGCGAAGCTTGCCGTCTTGCCGGTGCCGGTTTGCGCGATGCCGAGCAAGTCCTTGCCTTCAAGGACGTGAGGGATCGCCTGTGCTTGGATGGGGGTCGGCGTCGTATAGCCTTCGCGCGCCAGAGCTTTCAGGAGGCGCGGTTCGAGGCCCAAGGAATTGAAATCGTTCACTCAAGTTCACTTTCAAAATGCGAGTCCGCGCGTGCGCCCCGGGGCTCGCAGCCCTCGTCAGCGCGCGCGAAAAATCGCGGGTTGCGTAGGACGCCCCGCGTGTTACCTGGGCAGTTCCGGATGGTTGGCGCTCTAAAGGTATCGAAAGGGGACCGATTTAGATCCCTGGCCGTTCACGCGGCGAGAGCGCTTGCGAAACACATACTCGTATTTCGACAGCGCTGAACATGCGCATTGGTGCGGCGAAAGTCAAGAAAAACTGTGTAAATGACCCGTAAACGCTCCGAGTGCTGAAGGCGGCCGCTATTATGTCGCGGGGCAAGCGGGAGCGACGTCATGTGGCCCAACCGGCGACTTCTCGATCTCTTTGGCATCGAACACCCGATTGTCCAGGCGCCGATGGCCGGTGCGCAAGGCGCGGCGCTTGCCGCTGCGGTAAGCGAGGCCGGCGGGCTCGGGTCGCTGCCCTGCGCGCTGCTTTCGCCGGAACAGATTCGAGCCGAGGTGCAGGTCATTCGTCAGCGGACGGACAAACCGTTCAACCTCAACTTCTTCTGCCACGCGCCCGCTGCGGTCGATCCGGCGCGCGAGGCGGCCTGGATCGAAACGCTTGCGCCCTATCGCCGCGAGCTCGGCGTCGACAGGGCGACCGTGCCGGGCGGCCGCGCGCCGTTCGACGAAGAGGCGTGCGCGCTTGTCGAAGCGTTCAAACCGCGCGTCGTCAGCTTTCATTTCGGCTTGCCGCCGGAGGCGCTGCTTCGGCGCGCCAAGAGCGCGGGCGCCGCCGCCGTCGCGTCCGCGACGACGGTCGCCGAAGCGCGGTGGCTGGAAGAGCGCGGCGTCGACGCCGTCATCGCGCAAGGAGCGGAGGCCGGCGGGCATCGCGGCGTCTTCCTGAGCGACGACGTTGCTTCGCAGCCGGGCACGATGGCGCTCGTGCCGCAGATCGTCGATGCCGTTCGCGTGCCGGTCGTCGCCGCGGGCGGCATCGGCGACGCGCGCGGGATCGTCGCGGCGCTCGCGCTCGGCGCCGCCGGCGTGCAGATCGGCACGGCATATTTGTTGACCCCTGAAGCCACGATCTCGCCGATCTATCGGGCGTCGCTGAAGGCGGCGCGCGAAGATCAGACCGTGCTGACGAATGTCTTCACCGGGCGGCCGGCGCGCGCGATCGTCAATCGCGCGACGCGCGAGATCGGGCCGATGAACGCCGCGGCACCGGCGTTTCCGAACGCGGTCAACGCGATGCTTCCTTTGCGCGCAAAGGCCGAAGCCGCGGGTTCCGACGACTTCACGTCGCTGTGGTCGGGCCAAGCGCCGCGCTTCGCGCGCGAGATGCCGGCTGGCGAATTGACGCTCGACCTTGTGCGCGCGGCGCTGAAGCGGTTGGGCTCGGCCGGCTGAGGCTCAGACGTCGCTTTCGTGCGGCATGTGCAGGATGCGGCCGCAGTGTTTGCAGTGGATGGCGTCGGCATCGTGTTGGATGAGGCCGCAGTTTCGGCAGCGCCAGTTCACTTTCGGGGCGCGGAAGATCTCGCGGACGAGATTCAAGAACAGCGACACGCCGAAGATCATGATCAAGACGGCGAGCAGGCGGCCCCAACTGCCCTGCAGGGTGATGTCGCCGAAGCCTGTCGTCGTCAGCGTCGTCACCGTGAAGTAGAGGGCGTCGGCGTAGTTGTTGATCGCCGGGTTCGAATGGTGTTGCGATTCATAAACGACCGCCGTCATCACGAAGATGAACAGACCCAGGTGCGACGCGGCGAGGACGACGTTTTCGCTGCGGCGAAACCCCGGCACGTCGTGGCGCAGGCGTTCGATCAGGCGATACGATCGCAACGCGCGGAAAGCGCGGACCGCGCGCAGGAACGCAAGATTCTCTCCGACCAGCGGCGCGAGCAGCGAGAAGATGACGATGATGTCCGCGATGCCCGCCGGGCTAAAGAGTTCGCCGCGGACACTGCGCGTCGTCCACATCCGCGCCGCGAATTCAGCGAGAACGCCCAGCCCGAAAACGGCGTCCAACACCTCGACCGTCGCGCTACCCGGAAAGAAGGACGAGACGGCAATGAAGACGATCATCACGAGGTCGAAGGCGAGCAAGGCGTAACGGAACCTGACGGAACTGCGCGACGTGCCCTCGTAAAGATCCCGAATTTTGGCGCGCGACCCGCGCCATAAAGAACCGTCGGCCGCCACCGCGACTCACCTTTGACTCGTTTCGATCACGGGCATCATAGAGAGCGCCTGCAAGCCGGTACACATGCCTGGCCGCATGCCGCGTCAGGCGTCCGCCGGCGGGGTGAAGACGCCGACCACGGCGATCATGTCGATCGTCGCGCCATCGCTCGACAGAGGGAGGAACAACGTCTCATGCGACAGGAACGTCTTCTCTTCCAGCGCCGTTCGCGCCGTGTAGGTGCGCAACGGTTTGCGATGGGCGATCACCCAGCGAACGGCGGTCAGCGCGCGGTGTACGACGGGCCGCGGCGAACTGTCGTCGAACTTGCGGCCTGTCGGATCATCCGGCAGCAGGCGCGCGATCGCGGTGCCGATAAGCCGGGCGCGGATCGCACGGCCGCCGTCGACGACGTCGAACAGCTGCAGGTGCGGTAGAAAGAACTTGGATTCGCGCGCGTCGATATCGCGGCGCGCCGGCGCGATACGATCGCCGCGCTTCGAAGTCCAATAGTCGAGCGCTTCGCGCAGCTTGTCGTCGATGATGGCGAGCGTCTCGTCGAGGAGAAAGTCCGGGTCGGGCCTGCCGCGTCTCTTCTTCATTTTCGTTTTCTTATCTTTGAGACGCGTCCAGCACGGTGGTGCCGGAATGCCGGAAGACTGTTTTCGCGCGCAACGCGAAATTGGTGATCTCTTGGCCCGAGTCGACCTGTCACTAATGGCAGTGTCCTTTGTGGTTGTGCAAGTTTGTTCGCGCTGGAAGCGAGAAATACCGGAACCGGCCCGAGTATTTCGCGTCGCGGGTGAAGTCCGTCGTACACGAAAGCGTCGGCGATCGCCGCGTCGCGTGGCCGTCAAGCCGCTGCGCCACGCATCGACAGCGCTCCGATCGCAGGAAACCCGGTGGAGGCGAAGTTCTGGCGTCGGGTTCCCGTGATGGAACTCGACTGCGATGCCAATCCATTCGCGTGGGGTTGCCGCGATCGCTCCGTGCACCACCTTGTTCCATGTCAACGCGATGGCGCGTGCCGCCGACGGCAGTGTGGCCCCGTCATTTCCAGCCGGTTGGACAGTTGTGCCAGGTCGTCTCCGGATGTTGGCGTGACGCGGGCTTCAATAGCGTGCGAATCAGTTTCGACTAGTGCGCAAACTTGAGTTTATGAGCGACGGTCTCCTGAAGGTTCAGGCCAGTGATACAAGCGAGCACTTGTGGGCGACCTGCGTTGCGTGCGCCGGCAAGGTCGGCGTGACGCGGATCGCTGCGCTCAACGGGGAAAATTCGCCGTCATTCCATCTTGGCCAAGTTCTCATCGTGATCTGCGACTGGAATATGCCGGGCATTGCGGGCATCGACGTGTTGCGCCGGGTGCGGGCGGCGGCAGCGCAGCTGGAAGCAAGAATGCGCATCGTTTTGGCCAAACAACAACGCGTCGCCGGTTGATTCCAATCGTTGACGCGTGTGTCACCGATCGAAGCGGTGTTGTCCGACGACGAGGTTTGCTCGTGCGCGCCGCTTCCCGTTTGCGTCAACGAAAGCAGTGCACCGTGTGCGGACGATCATGTGCTCGCGCCTGTACAAAAGGTTGCGTTGCGCTCGCAGAAGTCATCTTTGCCGCGTGTGTATTGTGGTATGTATATGCAGATTGGAGCATGACGTTCCTCAAAGGAGTTCGACTCCGAACGATGGCGGCGTGGGAAGCGCTGAAAGGGCTGACAGCACAATTGTCCTCGGTATCGACGGCCGAGGACATCGGGCAAGCCCTACTGGCGCTAGGCAAGCGCTTCGGACTCACCAACCTTCTGATCCTCGATGCAACGAAACTGTTCAGCCGCGTCGGCCCGGCGATCGTCTATGCGTCCGCCGACCGCCAAGAGATCGAAGCCTTCGACACCGAACGGCCTTTCGTATCCGGACCCGCTTATTTGCGCGCACAGGCGTCGGACAGGCCGTTCCTGATGTCGGACGTCCGCCGGGCGCTGGCGCAGGCGGATCACAAGGAGTGGTGGTTCTCGCTGTCCGGTGACAAAAAGCACAAGGACGGTCTTGTGATTCCGATTCACGTGGACGGGGCGCTCGTGTGGGGGCGGCCTTCACCGGGCCGGATCCGCAACTGGTGCAATCGGTGCAGTCGGTTCTCAGCGCAGCGGTCCACGCGGCGTTCACGCGCTTTCGCGAACTTCTGGATTCGAACGGGCGGCTCAGTCCGTTGAGCCCGCGCGAGTCCGAGTGTCTGCGATGGGTGGCGGACGGCAAGACTGACTTCGAAGTCGGCAAGATCTTGAACATCAGCCCGAGGACCGTGCGATTTCACATCAGAAACGCAAAGGAAAAACTCGGTGTCGCCACGCGCATTCAGGCCGTCGCCAAACGTGCCGGCGGTGTGCTGACTTGACGACGACGCCAAATCCGGCGTTCGCCCGGGTAAGCCATACCAGTCAGGGGTATCCAAGCCGATGAGCGCGTTCGACACGTTGAGAGAATTGACGACGCAGCTGTCGCTTGCTCGCGGCGGCGCGGACATTGGGCAAGCGTTGTTCTGCGTTTCGAAGCGCTTCGGGTTCGCGACGGCGATCGTCGTCGATATGACTAAGGTGCTGGATCTGGCCGATCCCGGCATCATCTTCTCGGCGGCGGACCGGGCGTCGTT
>QKCS01000247.1 GCA_003246795.1 Alphaproteobacteria bacterium | reverse complement strand
ATCGCTCGACGAGCCGTCGCGCTTGGCCGTCCCGGGCGAAGCCGGCTACATGGTGATGCTGTCGAAAGGCGACGAGGTCGCGGGCGTCATGAAGATCACGGACGCCGGCTTCAAGGGCGCGCGCGCCGGCTGGTTCACCTACATCCAGGTGGCCAATGTCGACGAGGCGGTCGATCGCGCGAAGCAGCTGGGCGGCAAGGTCGTGAGCGATCCGGCCGACACGAACGAAGGTGTCCGCATCGCCGTGATCGAAGATCCGGAAGGCTGCCTCGTCGGGCTCGCCGCGCCGAAGGCGGCGGCCGAAATCTAAGCGGCTTCGGTTTCCCGCCGCACCGTTGCCTGCGGCGGGAAGTCGAGACGGACGATCGTGCCGCGGCCCTTCTCGCTTTCGAGCGAGAGCGTGCCGCCGTGCAGTTCGATCAGCGACTTCACGATGGGAAGGCCAAGACCCGTCCCCTCGTGCTTACGCGCGTGCCCGTCGTCGACCTGAGAGAAGAGGGCGAGCGCTTTCGGAATCTCGTCCGCGTCCATCCCCACACCCGTATCCGCCACTTCGATCGACACGCCGCGGTCTGCGCGCGTTCGCGCGGCGAGCGTGATGCGTCCCTCGGGCGGCGTGAACTTCAGCGCATTCGACAGCAAGTTGATGATCATCTGCGTGACGGCGCGTTGGTCGGCCCTGACCGCCGGCAGGTCGGGCTGAAACGCCATCGTGACGGCGTCCGAGGCGCGCCGTTCGCGCGTCGCCGCGTGGCGCGCCGCGCTTTCGCAGATCTCGGTGATGTCCAGCGATTCGAGTTTCAGATTTACCTTGCCCGCTTCGATCCGGGATAGGTCCAGCAAATCGCCGATCAGGTTGAGAAGATGCGAACCGCTGTCGTGAATGTGCCCCGCGTACTCGCCGTATCGTTTATCGCCCAGGGGACCCAACGTCTCGGCCTGAATGATGTCTGAAAAACCCAGAATGGAATTCAGAGGCGTCCGCAGTTCGTGGCTCATCATCGCCAGGAAGCGCGACTTCGCGACGTTGGCGGAAACGGCTTCGCTGCGCGCGCGCTCGAGTTCCGCTTTGCTGCGTTTCAGCTCCTCGATCTTGTCGCTGAGTTCGTGCGTGCGCTCGGCGACCGCGGCCTCCAGATCGACGTTGCGCGTCTTCATGGATTGCGAGAGTTCTTCGCTTCGCCGGAACGCGTCACTGTAGCGCGCAACCAGCGTTCCGGACAGGCAAAGGAAGAAGGTCAGGAATCCGAACGGGATCAGATTGATGCCCGTGATGAAACCGACGTCGAGCAGGATGTCGTGCACGACGGCGCTGGCGCTCAAGAGCCATCCCGCGAACGCCAGGCCGGCGCCTGCCTCCCGCTGCCAAACGGCGCGCACGAAGGCTTGCGTCAGATAGACGATGAGAAGCGGAACGAAATACTGGCACGCCTTGATCGCCAAGGCGCCGGCATCCGGGCCAAGAACGATGCTGGCCAGGGCGCCCACAAACCCCAGCCCCGCCAGCGGTGGGCCGAAGCGGCGCGCGATTTGGTTCGGAAAGTTGAGCGCGAAGAACCAGTAGGCCGTCGGCAGCAAGAGGATCGAGGCGGCGAAATCCACGCGCCAGACCCAATCCTGTCCGATCACGGGAACGGCGTTCGTGGCGAGCGGTTCGATCAGAAGCGTCCTCAGACCCAACAGAGCAGCGAAAACGGCGAACCACAGACTTTCGCTTTCGCGCGAAAGCGCGAAGACGACAAAGAAATACGACGCGCTGAAGAGCATCGCCCCAACCAGGAGGATCGACAGCGTAACGATCAGGTCCCGATGGCCGGCGACGGCGCTGCGCAGACCCAACCGCGGTGCGACGAACGATCCGCCGACGTTTCGCAGATGGTTCGAGAGCTCCAGGCGCAATTCAACGGCCTTGACGCCGACGGGCAAGACGGCGACCTGGCTGTAGGCGTGGGCGACTTCCTCAGCCGCGGATGCGGCCGGATTGCCGCTCGACGCGATCAGCTCGCCGTTCGCATAGAGTCTGTAGGTCGAGTAGTAGTAGCCGGTATCGATCGCGAACTGCGGACCGTCCGGCATGGCCGGCAGTTCGAGCGAGAGTGCATACGTGGCAAACCCCTGTCCCATGGGCGCGCCGTTTTGATCGGCGGTCGGCCAAAGGCCGGGGACCGACACCGTTGCCGGCGTGGCTCCTTCGATTTCACTGGCCCAGCGCCGCGCGTAGAAGCGCCACTCGCCGGCAAGCGAGACGCTTCCGTCTTGCGCGAAGCTCCACTGCGAAAGATCGATCGCCCCATCGTGAGCGCGGGGCGCTGCCGGTCCCGCCGGAGCGTGCGTCAAGGCGAACGCAACCAACACTCCGGCAACGCCCAAAGCGGTCGCCCAAAGCACCCCTCGACGTCGCACGAAGGATAGGTGGTTGCTCACTGCTTGTTGCCTGTTCCGCCAGTCTGCTTTTGCCACGCCCCATGCTGAAGTGGCGTTAACGGATGCGCGGATCGGCGCGGCTTCCGGTCAAAATTAGGATTGCGTTAAGTGAACAGCCGCCGGAGCGCGGTCATTGTCGTCTCGAGCGGCGTCGCGTCGCGGACGAATGTTTGTGCGGCGGCCCCTGCCTTCTGCGCGGCATCGCGCAGCGCCACATCTTCGTTGGCGCGTTTGACGGCCGATCGAAACCGCTTCGGGTCGAACGGATTGAGACAGATGCCCGCACCCAGCGCCTCGAGCGCCCGCGCCGTCGAAAGCGCTTCGAAATGGCGTGGGTTGAGGATGTGCGGCCGGCCCGCGGCGAGCGCCGCATATGTGAAGCCCGTGCCGCCATGCGAAAAGACCACGCTCATCTTGGGCAGGATCGACGACAGATCTGGCGCCGTGTCGAACACCTCGACGCCGCGGCTCTTGATGACGCTCGCCCGTGCACTCAGGGACCCACGAAAATAGGCGGCCGCCTCCGGTCCCAAGTCCATCAAGGCCTGCGTGACGTCGTTGATCAGCGCATAGTCCGCCGCTGAATAGGCAAAGAGCCGCCGCTTCGGCGGCAGCGGGCTGAGCGGCGGCACCGGCTCGATCGGGCCGAGCACGGGTTCGTGCCGGACGTGGCGATAGGTATCGAGGGACGGAAACGTATAGATGCCGCGGAACGCCCCGCGAAACGGATCTGTGATCGTGTCCGGCGCTTCGCGTCCCGCCTCCCGCAGGCCCTCCTGCAGCGCGGCCAGAACCGGCCGCTGCCGCTGGGGTTCGCCCTTCGCCGCCTCGTAGGGCGGAAACTCGGGTCCGTCGGCTGGCGGCACGACGAACCCGTTGCCGACCATAGCGACTGGAATCTTTCGATACGCCGCCAGCGCCGCCCCAGGCGAATGCTCACTCACGATCAAATCGGGTTTCGTCAGGTTGATGACTTGGTCCCAAGCTTCGACGATCGCGCGCACGTTCGCCGGAGTGGCGAACCCGTTTGCGGTCAGAATGTCGGCGTAGGTGCCGCTGGCCACGGGCGGCGGCGAGGGCGTCGGCCAGAAGGGCGCGGGCAGGATCGTTGCGCCCAACTCGGCTAGCGCCCCGCGCGTCAGAACAGCATCGCGCAGCGCGAAGACAGGTTTGGCGCCATCCGCTTTGGCGGCGCGCGCAATGGCTTTGAGCGGCGGCAGGTGGCCCAGCCCTTCGCCGATCTCCCATGCGAACAAAATGGTCTTGCCAGCCAGCGACACCCGTTCATCCTCGACGATCCCGCCGCGGAGTCTAGGGCCAAGCCGCCCGCCAAAACAAATCGGGCGCGGGAAACGATCCCGCGCCCGACGAAGGCCAAATGAAGCGAGCGCCTAGCAGGGCCCGTACTTTGCGCAGAGCTTCGCTTGCTCCTGCTGCACGGTCTGGAACAGCGAGAACAGCGCGCTGTCCGGATCCTGGCGGCGGTGACGATCCTTCAGGCTCGCATCCGCGCCGAAGTAGTACGTGATGCCGCCGAGGATGCCGAAAACCCCGTCGACGCGGAACGCCAGACCCGGAAGCGCCGAGAACACCAGCTGCCATTCGGCGCCCAAACGGCCGAACGAGTTGTCCTCGTCGAAGCCGCCCCCCGATCGGAAATCGAATTCCGGCGCTGCTGCCGTTGGTTGTAGGCGGTTGTAAATCGAACCCAGTTGCTTGGCGGCGTCTGATGGCGCCAACCCTGCTCTTGAGCACGAGTGCCCGTGTCCAATTCAAGACAAGACAAATCAAAAAAAGAGGCGCGGAAAACCGCGCCTGCTAAGTTGAGGGGCATGCTCAGGCAAACGGCTAACAACTCATGCCGTAGTAGGAACACAGTCTCGCCTGTTCCTGGCGAACGGTCTGGAACAAGCCGAACAATGCAGAATCGGGATCGTACCTGCGGTGGCGGTCCTTCAGGCTGACGGCCGGGCCGAAGTAATAGGTAAGACCGCCCATCACGCTCTGATAGTCGTCCTCGCCCCACACGCCGCGCACGTTGAACGCCAGCCCGGGCAACGCCGCAAAGCCAGGTTGCCACTCCGCCGAAACCTTGCCGTAGGCGTGATCGTCTTCGATCGAACCGCCGCCCTGGAGATAGAAATTGTTGGTCAGATACCAGCGCAGATCGATCGATCCGAACGCGCTGTCGCCCATGGCGTTGCTGAACTGATAGCCGGCCGTGCCGGAAATGGTCAGCGCCGAGAGATAGAACTCGCCTTCCGCGCCGACGCGCGTGACGTCGAAACCGAAGTCGCCCGACTCGGCGTAGGCGCCGAACACGCCCAGCATGTAAAGGTCGGGATCGCGCGTGAACAAATGCGCACCGGCGCCGTAGTAGTCGTGGCCGTCCTGCGCGCCGCCGCCGCCTTCGAGCTGCAGGCCGAATGACTGGCCGAGCGGCGCCGTGAACTGACCCTGAACTTCCCACGTATAGTCGTCGAGAACCTCGCCGAACTGGCCGCTGATCTTGAGATTGGGCTCGGCCACCGCGGGATCGGCGGCGCGCGCCGCCGTCGCGCCGAAGCCGAACAACGCGGCCACGGTGACGGGCTTCCAGTACCGGCGCACGGCGCGTCCGACGCGCGCATTCCAGCGGATAACGGAGCCATGGTCGACCGGCACGAGGCTCGTCGCTGGCAAGCCGAAGCCGACGCGCACGGCCGGACAGTCGGCGGTCTCCGAAGCGAATGCAGTGCCGGCCGCCACAAGAACGGCGCGTTCGATCGCGGCGAGATCGGCGATCTTGACTCTGTCGCCGACAACAACGCGCGCTGACTCCAGCACCACGTAATACGTGCGCAAGCGCGGTGCGTAATAGAGACCTTGGATCCGGTCCGTCAGCGCCGTGCGGACCGCATGGCTTGCTTCGACGAGCG
>QKCS01000356.1 GCA_003246795.1 Alphaproteobacteria bacterium | reverse complement strand
GCACGGCGGCATTCCGCGTTTCGACAAGGTCAAGGTGGCCGACTTCAAACCGGCGCTCGCCAAAAGCATGGATCTGCTGCGTACGGAGATCAAAGCGATCACCTCCAGCAAGGCCGCGCCGACCTTCGAAAACACGGTCGTCACATTCGAAGACTCGGGCCGTCCCTTCGGCCGCGCGACGAACTTCTTCGGTGTCTACACCTCGACCATGAACGACAAGGCGATGCAGAAGGTCGAGGAAGAAATGTCGCCCGTCCTCGCGGCCTTCTTCGACGAAATTATTCAGAACGAAGCGTTGTTCGACAGATTGAAGTCAGTCTACGACGCGCGCGAAAGCACGGGTCTCAACACCGAGCAGCAGCGCCTGACCGACGTCTATTACCGCCGCTTCGCCCGGCGCGGTGCGGCGTTGAAGGCGGACGACAAGAAGCGGTTGCAGGAAATCAACCAGCGCCTCGCGACGCTCTTCACGAAGTTCAGCCAAAACCAGCTGGGCGATGAAGAGCAATACACGCTCGTCGTCGACAAAGAGGCGGATCTCGCCGGACTTCCGGAGTCGATCCGCACCTCGGCCGCCGAGGCCGCCAAGGAACGCGGTCAAGCCGGCAAGTGGGTGTTCACGAACACGCGCTCGTCGATGCAGCCATTCCTCATGTTCGCCGATAACCGCGCCCTGCGGGAAAAAGGCTTTCGCATGTGGAACAACCGCGGCAACAACAACAACGAGCGCGACAACAAGAAGGTCGCGAGCGAAATACTCCAGTTGCGCGCCGAACGCGCGCGCCTGCTCGGCTTCCCGACGCACGCGCACTGGATCGTCGACGACAACATGGCCAAGACGCCGGATGCGGCCATGGGCCTCATGATGAAGGTGTGGCCGGCCGCCGTCGCCCGCGTGAAGGAAGAAGTCGCCGACATGCAGGCGGTCGCCGACAAGGAAGGCGCGAACATCAAGATCGAGCCTTGGGACTACCGCTACTATGCGGAGAAGGTGCGCAAGGCAAAGTACGATATCGATCAGAACGAAGTGAAGCAGTACTTCCAGCTCGACAAGATCCGCGAAGGCATGTTCTGGGCCGCGGGCCAGGTGTACGGCCTTGAATTCGTGAAAGTGTCGAACGTTCCCGTCTATCACCCCGACATGTCGGTCTACGAAGTGCGCCGCGGCGGCAAGCGGGTCGGCCTTTGGTACTTCGATCCCTACGCGCGCGCGGGCAAGAGCTCCGGCGCATGGATGAACGAATACCGCACGCAGGAGAAGTTCAAGGGCGATGTGACGCCGATCGTCTCGAACAACTCGAACTTTATCAAAGGCAAACCTGGCGAGCCCGTGCTGATCTCGTGGGACGACGCCAGCACGATGTTCCACGAATTCGGCCACGCGCTGCATGGCCTGCTTTCGAACGTCACCTACCCGACGCTCGCGGGCACCAGCGTCAAGCGCGATTTCGTCGAGTTCCCGAGCCAAGTGAATGAATACTGGCTCGAGACGCCGGAGGTGTTGAACAAATTCGCCGTCCACTACCAGACTGGCAAACCGATCCCGAAGGCGCTCGTCGACAAGCTCCTGAAGGCGAAGAACTTCAACCAGGGCTTCGACACGGTCGAATACCTCGCCAACGCGATCTACGACATGAAGATCCATATGGCGGCGACGCTCGACAAACCGATCGACATCAAGGCCTTCGAGGAGGCGACATTGAAAGAGATCGGCATGCCGAAGGAGATCGTCCTCCGCCACCCGTCGACGGCCTTCGGTCACATCTTCTCGGGTGACGGCTATTCGGCCGGCTACTATGTCTACATCTGGGCCGACGCGATGACCGCCGACGTCTACGAAGGCTTCCAGGAAATGGGCGGCCTCTACAACAAGAAGGCCGACAAGCTTCTCGAAACGTCGATCATGAGCGTCGGCAACTCGATCCCGGCCGACGAGGCATTCCGCCGATTCCGCGGCCGCGACGTCGACACCAACGCCTTGATGCGCGATCGGGGCTTCCCGGTCAGCTGATGAGCAAGGCGGGTCGGGGCGAATCGTCCCGGCCCGTCGCCCCTAAACTGGCGTCGCAAACCCGATCGTAATCATCCGCCCTTCGTCGCTCGGGACGTCGTTGAGAAGCGTCCCGCCTTTCACGATCACACGCCGCGCCTCCGAAAAAGGAAGAAATGCGCGTAGCGCTTTAAGCGGCGCGCCAAACGAGCCGGAGCGCGACAACGACAGCTCAACATCGCGTGCCGTCGTCTCGCAGCGGATCGTCCATTTCGCAAACGCGCCGCGAAAACAAGCGTTCGTCTCGCCGTCGTCCTCGAACGTTTTCGTCTCGAAGGCGCCCGCATCACGATGCGGAAAGACATAAAAGCCGCGCTCGTCCGCCGGTTTCGCAAAGCGCTGCGCCGCAAGGTTGAGCGGCAGCGCACTGCCCGCACGCACGAACAGCGGCGGCTGTCCCCAGTCCGCTGGCACGGTAACCGTCTGCCCGCCGGAATGAAACACGCCCCGCCAATAGTCGCACCAGTCGGCGCCGTCCGGCAAATACACGCTCCGCCGCACCGCGTCCGCCTCGACGACAGAGGCCACCAACAACGCCGGACCAAGCATGAGTTCGTCGTTGTCCGCGAAGGTCCGTTCGTCGTGCGGAAACTCGTAGAACGTCGGCCGCACGATCGGTTCGAACTCTTGGGCGTAGCGCCACATCAGGTCGTAGAGATACGGCTGAAGCCGCGCACGGAACTTGATGAGGTCGCGCACGTGATGCGTCACCTCCGGATGCATCCACGGCTCGTTCACCGTGCCGTCGTCGTTCCACGAGTGAATCGAAAAACGCGGCATGAAGATTCCCGCTTCGACCCAGCGCAGGAAGAGCTCCGCATCGGGCGCATTCCCCGCGAACCCGCCGACGTCGTGCCCCGCATTCGAAACACCGGAAAGTGCCAGGCCCAACCCCATACGGATGTTGTATTTTAAGGTCTCCCACGACGTCGCGTTGTCGCCCGACCACGTCTGCGCATAACGCTGCAACCCGGCACACCCCGCGCGCGTCACCAAGTAAGGCCGCCGGTCGGGCGCATGCTCGCACTGCGCCTCGCGCGACGCCCGGATCATCAGCAGGCTCTGCAGAGGCTTGGCCTCCACCGCTGCGCGCGGTTTGCCGAAGAATGCCGTCTGTGCGGTCGTATCCTTGAGCTCGCACTCGTTATTGTCGTTCCACGTCGCCGTCATGCCGATGTCGAGCAAAGCCTTGCGCACCTGCGCCTTCCACCAAGCCGCGGCGCGCGGATTCGTAAAATCGATGTACGAGCCGAGGAAATCCCAAAAATAGGCAATCGTCGGCTTGCCGTCCGCGTCCTTGATGAAGAAGCCTTCGCGCGCACAATGCTCATAGAGCGGATGATCGGTCAGAAGCGCCGGCTTGATGTTCGGCACGAGCTTCACGCCGTGCGCGCCGTAGTGAGCCACGAACGCCGCCGGATCGGGAAACTTGTCGCGGTTCCAGTTGAACACGTAGCGTTTCGTCCCGATCGACGTGTAACCCGACGAAAGATGAAACGAGCTGCACAGGATGTCGTGCTCCGCGCACTTCGCGAGGAACTCGTTCATCCGCGCCTGCGCGTCAGATGCATCGGTGTAGCTCATCGTCGAGCCCGAGTAGCCGAGGCTCCATTTCGGCATGAACGCCGGACGCCCGGTCAGCCAGGTGAACCGCCGCGTGACGTCCGCGATCTCAGGCCCCGCAATCACGTAAAAGTCGAGATCGCCGTGCTCCGCCTCGAACAGACGATAACGCCCGTGATAGTTCGACCGCTCGCACCCGAAATCGAACGCGCAATCCGACAGCGTATCGTAGAACATCCCAAACGCGGCCTTCGTCTTGGCGCTGTACGTCACATAGAACGGAATGTGCTTGTAGAGCGGATCGCTCGTGCGAGCGCTGTAGCCGAGCGCGTCCGTGTTCGACAGCCGAATGCGCCGCCCTGCCCGATCCATCTCTCCCGACACTTCGCCAAGCCCGAAGAACTTCTCATCGTCGGCACGCTGCAGATAGTGCCGCACGCGCCCGTCCCACCAACCGAAATCATAGGCCTGGGTGAACCGGTCGCGCGCGATCGGCACCCACGTCTCGTTCACCTTCATTGCCCAACGGCAAGAGAAACCGGCGAGCTTGATCGAAAGCCTCAGTCGCGCCGTCTCGATTGTGAGAATGCCCTTCGCCTCGCAGAGCGCATAGTCCGGACACGAGAATCCGCTCAGATCCTCCCGCGCCCGTCCCTCCGCCGGAACGTCGTCGGCGCCCGGCGCGATCGCCCAGGTCGACGGCATCTTCCATGCGCCGTCCGGCAGAACCGCGACGCGCATGACGTCGTCCTCGAGGACAAAGATGTGAACGATGGAGCCGCGCTCTTCGCTCAACGTCACGCACCCGCGTTCTTTGCGGGTTACGGCGAACACGGGCGGGTTGGCGAGCGAACGGTGCATGGCGGGCCGAACTTGACCCTGTCGCGAAGCCAAATGCAATCTGCGTGGCCAGACCAGAGGTGAACCCCATGGCCTCGTCCTTCATCGAAGTCCGCCGCGAAGGTCACATCGCGGCCGTCACGATCAACCGTCCCGAAAGGCGCAACGCCATCACCAACGAGATGATGGAGGACATCGAACGCATCGCCCGCGACTTCGCCAAGGACGAGCAGACCCGCGCCGTCATCGTGCGCGCCGAAGGTCCGGACTTTTCCGTCGGCGCCGACCTCAAGCAGCCGCGCTTCCAAGGCGACCCGCAATCGATGCTCATCCGCCGCCGCCAGCTTCAGCTCGGCGGCACGATGATGCGCGCGCTTCGCGAGGTTCATCAGCCGACGATCTGCGCGATCCAAGGCATCGCGACCGGCGGCGCCGCCTGCATCGCCACCGCCTGCGACTTCCGCGTCGCGGCGGAGGACGCGCGCATCGGCTACGGCGAGGTCAAGGTGGGCATCAACCTCATGTGGCACGCGCTGCCGGTCTGCGTTCACCTCATCGGCCCCGCACGCGCCAAGCAGATGATCATGTCGGGCAAGCTCTTCGACGCGGCGACGATGCGCGCCTGGGGCTTCTTGGACGAGGTCGTGCCGCGGACGACCCTCGACGCCCGGGCGCGCGAGTGGGTCGAGGAATTCGCGGCGCTGCCGCCCATCGCCGTGCAGATGATCAAGCGCTCGATCAACGAGGTCTCCGGCGCCCTTGACCAAGCGATCATGCACATGGACGCCGACCAATGGCTGCTCGCCACAATGAGCGAGGACTTCAAGGAGGCCGTCGGAGCCTTCTTCGAAAAGCGCGCACCGCGTTTCAGAGGCCGTTAAGTCAACAA
>QKCS01000068.1 GCA_003246795.1 Alphaproteobacteria bacterium | reverse complement strand
GACGGCATAGCCGGGAACCTTGTGTTTGGCGACGTTGATGTCGTGCCAGGCGGCGAAGGCTTTGTTCTTCCTTTGCGTCGACAAGTCCTCGTCCGCGAGCGTTTCGAACGCGGGCGGAGCGAAGTAGGCGTGGATGCGGTCAATCTCGGCCTGCGGCAGGGCCAATGCGCCCTGTGTCTTGATCTCCGCGAACTCGGCGGAGACCTGTCGGCGCATTTCTTCGGCGCCGATCTGATGGACGAGAATCTTGATGCGCGCCTTGTAGATGTTGTCGCGGCGTCCGTACTGATTGTAGACGCGCATCGTCGCTTCGAGATAGGCGAGCAGATCGTTCGCGGCAATGCCTTCGCCGATCAAATGTCCGACGAACGGCGTGCGCCCCTGGCCGCCGCCGACATAGACGTCGAAGGCGAGCGCGCCGGTTGCATCCTTGCGAATGACGATGCCGATGTCGTGGACCTTGATCGCGGCGCGGTCTTTCTGTGCGGCGGTGACCGCGATCTTGAACTTGCGCGGCAAGTACGAGAATTCGGGATGGAACGTCGACCACTGGCGGATGATTTCCGACCAGACGCGCGGATCGTCGACTTCGTCGGCGGCCGCGCCCGCGAAATGGTCGGACGTCACGTTGCGGATGCAGTTGCCGCTCGTCTGGATGGCGTGCATCTCGACGGTCGCGAGGTCGGCCAGGATGTCGGGCACGTCGGCAAGCTTCGGCCAGTTGTATTGAAGGTTCTGGCGCGTCGTGAAGTGGCCGTAGCCCTTGTCGTACTTGCGTGCGATGTGGGCCAGCATGCGCATTTGGCGCGACGACAGCGTCCCGTACGGGATCGCCACGCGCAGCATATAGGCATGCAGTTGCAGGTAGAGCCCGTTCATCAGGCGCAGCGGTTTGAACTGGTCTTCGGTGAGCTCGCCCTTGAGGCGACGCTCGACTTGGCTGCGGAACTGCGCCACGCGCTCGTCGACGATCTTCTGATCGAATTCGTCGTAACGGTACATGTCAGGTCCGGGCTTGTTTCCCGAGGTCGCGGCGAACGGTCGGACCGGCCGCGCGGATGATCTCGCGCATCTTCGCGGGGCCGCCCACCGCGGTCGTGTCGAGCAGATAGGCGTTGACGACATGCAGGTCGCGCTCAGCCTCCGCGCCCTTCGCCAGCGCCGCCTTGCCTTGGTTCGGCGAGGTCAAAATTTCTGCCGCTGCCAGGCTCTCCACCCATGCGCCATCGGCCGCGAGGTACACAGCCTCGCCGTCAGCCAACCGATTTGCCGTCAAAACCTGGGGCATACGCACGCCTCTGTTGTCCATGGAGAATGGGGATGAGGCGACTTATTGTCAACTTTTCTCGTGAAATATATAAAATTACAGTTTATATTTGTGTTATTCGACGGACGTAGCGCTTTCGTGCCAACGCTTCAGGAGCTGGCGCTCGAGAAGGGAGAGGGCGGCGTAGATCGCGATGCCGATCGCGGACAGTAGCGCGAGGGCTGCGAAGGCTTTGGCGATGCGCAGGTTGAAGCCGGATTCGTAGATGACCCAGGCGAGGCCGGTCGACGTTCCCGAACCGGCCGCGAATTCTGCGACGACGGTGCCGATGAGGGCAAGGCCGCCTGAGATCTTCATGCCGGCCAAAATGTAAGGAAGGGCGGCTGGGAACTGAAGGCGCGTGAGGCGCTGGAGGCGCGAGGCGCCGTACAAGTCGAATAGCTCATGCAGCCCGCGGTCGGCGGAGCGCAGGCCCAGCGTCGTATTCGCGAGAATCGGGAAGAAGGCGACGATCGTGGCGAGGATCAGGACCGCGCGCTCCGCGTTGTCGAGGCCGACCCAGATCAAGATCAGCGGCGCGATGGCGACGACCGGCGTCACTTGTAGCGTTACGGCGTAGGGGAACAGAGCGCGTTCGATCGTGCGGCTTTGGGCGAAGATGACAGCCCAGGCGACGCCGAAGACAAGCGCTAGAACGAACGCAACGATTGTGATGCGGATCGTGACCCAGGCGGAAGCCGCGAGCGAGCTCCACTCGGTGACGACGGCGGTTGCGATCGCCGATGGGGTGGGCAACACGAAGGGCGACACCTCGAACGCGCCGACGGCCCATTCCCAGAAGCCGACGACGGCGACGGCGACGAAGATCGGCAGCCCGTAGGCGAGGATGCGATCGCGCATCATGTGTCCTCCCGCATCTTCAGGGCTGCGCGGACTTCGCGGCAGCGTTCGCCGTAAATTTGCGTTGCGCGGAATTCCGGATCGCGGGCTCGCGGGTCGTCCATTGCAATGTCGGCAACGACTCGGCCCGGTCGCGGACTCATCACCAGGATGCGTGAGGAAAGATAGACGCTCTCGTAGATCGAGTGCGTAACGAAGACGATCGTCAAGTTCTTCCCGGCCCACAAGGCGCGCAGTTCGTCGTTCAGGCGCTCCCGCGTCAATTCGTCGAGCGCGGCGAACGGTTCGTCCATCAACAGCACCTTCGGGTCGGCGGCGAGGGCGCGCGCGATCGACGCGCGCATGCGCATGCCGCCTGAAAGTTCGCGCGGGTACGAGCGGGCGAAGGCCTCAAGACCCACGAGGTTCAGCGCTTCACCGACGCGGTCGCGGATCTTCGCCTCCTCCATGCGCTGAAGTTCGAGCGGCAGGCGCACGTTCTTTTCAACCGTCGCCCACGGCATCAATGCCGCGTCCTGAAATACGAAGCCGAGCGTCGGCGGCGTCCCCGCCCATTTGACCGCGCCTGTGTTCGGAGCCGTGAGGCCCGCGATTAGCCGCAATGCCGTGCTCTTGCCGCAGCCGGACGGTCCGACGAGCGAGACGAACTCACCGTCGGCGACGGCGAAGTTCGCGTCCTTGAGCGCCTCGACGCCGCTTGGGAACCGCTTTGTGACGTGGTCGAAGGTGAGCAGCAATGTTGGCTAGTGCGCGTCGACCGCGGGTTTGGGTTTCGTAACGCCGCGCCCCTTGTTCACGAACTTCGTCGTGAACGCCTTCGTGTAGTCGACCTCGTTCTCATAGACTTTGTTCTCCTTCATGAGGTCGAAGAACGTTTTCCAGCGCGCGTTTGTCATCGCGCCGACGCCGAGCTGGGCTGCGTCGCCGCCCAACACCATGCCCCGGTCGCGCAATTGCGCGATGGCCTGGGCGATGATGTCGTCGGTCATCTCCGAGTTGTCCTTCTTGATGAGGTCGTTCGCAGGCTTCGGGTCGCCCGTGAGATAGCCGACCCAGCCGTCGATCGTCGCGTCCACGAACGCCTGCACCATCTTCGGCCGCTCGCGCACGTGCTTGCTGCGCGCCAAGATCAAGTTCGAATAACCCGGATAGCCGTAGTCGGCGAGCAGGAAGACCTGCGGCTTGATCTTGCCCTCCTTCTCGATCGTGTAGGGCTCCGACGTCACGTAGCCTTGCTGGATCGCCTTTTTGTCGGTGAGGAACGGCGCAAGGTTGAACGTGTATTTGCGGATCTGTTTGTCGGTGAAGCCGTAGCGCGCCTTCGCCCAGATCCACCATGTCGAGATCGTGGCGTCGGAGAGCATGATCGGCTTGCCCTTCATGTCGGCGATCGATTTGATGTCGTCGCGCGGGTGCGTGATTAGGACCTGGGGGTCCTTCTGGAAGATCGCCGCGACGGCGAGCGCGTCGGCGCCGACGGCCGCCAGGTTCAACGGCTGAAAGTGATTGGAGCCCATCGCGAAATCGACGGCGCTGGCGGCGATCAACTGCGGCGTGTTCACGGACGGACCGCCTTGCTTGATCGCGACGTCCAGGCCCGCCTTCTTGTAGAGACCGGTCGCGAGCGCTTGGTAATAGCCGCCGTGTTCGGCCTGGGCTTTCCAGTCGGTGACGAAGGTGACTTTCGTCGGCTTGGCCTTCGTCGCGGCCCAGACGGGCGTGGCGGCGACGGACGCGAGCGCGGCGAGCGTCGCGCGGCGGGTCAATGCGGTCATGGTCCGATCTCTGTGGCGTTCGGGCACAGCTTAGCCGAACCGAACGCCACAGGTCTAACGCTCACGGTTCAGCGGTAGTAGAGCGGCTCGCACTTCGCGTCGCGCCGCAAGCGATCGAGTTCGGGCTCGCGGGCGTCGTTGTCGATCAGCGTGCGGAAAAGGACGAGACCTTTCGTCGTGGGCGCGCTGACGATGAGCGTGCCTTCAGGTTGCGGGTCGAGCGCTTGGCCCTGGCCGACCAGAATGATCGTCGCCGGTTTTCCGCCGGCCGTCGTGTCGTTCAGGGTGAAGAAATTGTCCGTGTTCGCGGCGTAGAATGCGACCGACCAATACGTGTCTTCGGGCGCGGCCGTCGTGACCTTCAAGGGCGCGCGCGTCACGTCGAAGACGCACGTCGAGTAGAGGAGATCGGGGCTCGGTTTCACGACCTTGCGCGACGCGGCCGTTGCGCGTTCGACGTGTCTGATGGCGTTGATCCCGCGTCCCCCCATGCCCGACATCACGCGCGACATGATCAGTTCCGGCGCAAAGGCCACTGTCGCCCAGTGAACGGCCGCGGCGAGCGCGAGCGTGAACAAAGCCCATGCCGTCCAGCGGATCACGAGCAGGACTCCTTGACGATCGCCGGCAGAGGGACGGAGCCCGGTTCCTCTCTCACGGAGACGCCGGGGTTATAGAGACGGAGCGTGACCTGAAACCCGTCGGGCGAGGTCGCGATCCAATTCCCGGTTTCTTCGACCGTCGACAGGCGGACCACGAAGGAGCCGCCCGGTTCACGCGTGACGGTGGTCTGGCTGACCGAGTAGCGCTTCGACGGATTGTCGACGAGGTAGTGGTCGCGGCCGTAGACGGTCATGCTCCACCACCGGGCGTCGGGGTCGCGGCCTTCGATGCGATAGCTGCAACGTCCGTCGAGTGCGTTGCCGTCGCTGTCGGCGGTCGCGTTGTAGTAGATGGTCTCGCTCTTGTTTAGCGCGAGCAGACCGGTCAGCGCCACGAACGCACGGGTATAAATATCGGCGTCAGTACCGCCGGTTTCGAGGTTCGTGACCCAAGGTCCGTTCGCGACTAACGCTTCGCCCTGCACGGCATAGCGCGCCACGTAGTAGGCGCTGCCGAGGCCCAGAATCACGGCGACGACTACGGCGCCGATCAGATGCAGAACGAATCTCATGGCATGCGAGTCTACCGGCCGTGGACTGCGGCGGCCTAGCGCGTTGCTGCAACAGACCTAAAAGGGCGACGGTTCGTCCGGATCGGGCGCGGGCTGGCGGTAGGGGCCGTCAGACGTGATCGGCGCCGGCGCGTCACGCCGGACGTAGTCGCGGGAATCCCCGGATCTTGGTCCCAACGGTATGACGGCGGTCTCCTCGGGGGCGCGTTCGTGCTGGTCCTCGTCTTCGT
>QKCS01000163.1 GCA_003246795.1 Alphaproteobacteria bacterium | reverse complement strand
CGCCCGAAGGAAGACTTTCCGCGCCTGCTGTCGCTCTACAAGTCGAAACGCCTTAAGCTCGACGAGCTGATCACCCATCGATACAAGATCGACGAAGCGCCCCAAGCCTTCGCCGACCTGGCCGCAGGCAAGAACGCGCGCGGCGTAATCGTCTTCTAAGCCAAACCGTGCAGGGTACCCCTTCGCGCGGCTAAGTGACTTGATCGCGCGCATTTCTTTGAGCGCCATCAAGCTTTAGAATCGGCGGGCACGTCGGCCGACCCCACCGCGCCGTCGCAAGAATAATGCCGCAAAGGAGCACACCATGAAAATCGGCGTCCCGGCCGAAATATGGCCGCGGGAATCCCGCGTCGCCGCCACACCTGAAACGATCAAGAAACTCACGACCGGCGGCTTACATCAAGTCATTGTGCAGTCGGGCGCCGGCGTGAAAGCGGCCGTCACCGACGACGCCTTCACCCAATCCGGCGCCAAAGTCGCCGGCTCCGCCGCGGACGTCTACGGACAAGCGGAGATCGTGCTCAAAGTCCGAACACCGCGTGCCGAAGAACAGACGCTGTTGAAACAAGGCCAGATCGTCGTCGGCATGCTCAATCCGTTCGATCAAGACGGTCTCGGCAAACTTGCCGCGCGCGGTGTAACGGCGTTCGCGCTCGAGGCGGCACCGCGCATTACGCGCGCGCAAAGTCTCGACGTTCTCTCCTCTCAGGCGAACATCGCTGGCTACAAAGCCGTTATTCTCGCCGCCAACGAGTATCGACGCTTTATGCCGATGTTGATGACCGCCGCCGGCACCGTGAAAGCCGCGCGCGTCGTCGTGCTCGGCGCCGGCGTCGCCGGTTTACAGGCGATCGCGACGGCGAAGCGCCTCGGCGCCGTCATCGAAGCGTCGGACGTGCGCCCCGCCGTGAAAGAACAAATCGAATCGCTTGGCGCGAAGTTCATCGACGTGCCGTTTGAAACCGATGAGGAGCGCGAGATCGCGCAAGGTGTGGGTGGTTACGCGCGCCCGATGCCCGCGAGCTGGATGCAGCGTCAAACGGCGTTGGTCGCCGAGCGCGTGAAGCAAGCCGATATCGTCATCTCGACGGCTCTGATTCCGGGACGCAAGGCACCCGTACTCATCACCGAAGAGATGGTGAAGTCGATGAAGCCGGGTTCGGTGATCGTCGATCTTGCCGTCGAACAAGGCGGCAACTGCCCGTTGTCAGAGCTCGACAAGACCGTGGTGAAACACGGCGTGACGCTTATCGGCGAAAGCAACTTGCCTTCGCTCGTCGCCGCCGACGCGTCGGCGTTGTACGCGCGCAACCTGCTCGACTTCCTAAAACTCGTCATCGACAAGGAAGGAAAGTTCGCGCTCAACATGGAAGACGAAATCGTCGCCGCGACGCTGATGTGCAAAGACGGACAGGTAACTAAAAAGTAGTCAAAAGGACAGATCAATGGAACACATCAATCCCACCGTCATTAACCTGGTGATCTTCGTGCTGGCCATTTACGTCGGCTATCACGTCGTGTGGACCGTGACGCCGGCATTGCACACGCCGCTCATGTCCGTGACCAACGCGATTTCGGCGATCATCATCGTCGGCGCGATGCTCGCCGCCGGTGCGACGGCGACCGGCCTCGGCAAAACCATCGGGCTGATCGCGGTAGCGCTCGCGGCGGTCAACGTGTTCGGCGGCTTTCTCGTAACGCAGCGCATGCTCGAGATGTTCAAGAAGAAAGAAAAGCCGGCGGCGGAGAAAAAGAAATGAACATGAACGTCGTCACCCTACTCTACCTGGTCGCGTCGATCTGCTTCATTCAAGCGCTTAAGGGTTTGTCGCATCCGACGACAGCGCGTCGCGGCAATGTCTTCGGCATGGTCGGCATGGCGATCGCGGCGGTCACCACCATAGCCCTGATTGCGAGACTTCACACCGGCGGCACCGGCCTGGCCCTTATCGCCGGCGGCGTTATCGTCGGCGGCGGTGTCGGCACCGTGATCGCGCGCCGCGTGCAGATGACCAAGATGCCGGAGCTGGTGGCCGCGTTTCATTCCCTCGTCGGCCTGGCGGCCGTGGCCATCGCCGTCGTCGCGGTGGCCGAACCGTGGGCGTTCGGCATTACGCAGCATGGCGGCGAGATCCCCCGAGGCAATCGCGTCGAACTCTTCATCGGGACCTTCGTCGGCGCGATTACCTTCTCGGGTTCGGTGATCGCGTTCGGGAAACTATCCGGCAAGTTCCGCAGCGCGCCGGTTGTCTTCCCCGGCCAGCACTGGCTGAACCTGATTCTTGCGCTCGCCATGCTCGCGTTCGGGATTTGGTTCTTCGTCACGCAGGGCTGGGCGCCGTTCCTACTCATGGCCGCACTCGCGTTTATCATCGGCGTGCTCATCATCATCCCGATCGGCGGCGCGGATATGCCGGTCGTGATTTCGATGCTGAACAGCTATTCCGGCTGGGCAGCCGCCGGCATCGGTTTCTCGCTGAACAACTCCATGCTCATCGTTTCCGGATCGCTGGTCGGTTCGAGCGGCGCGATTCTGTCGTACATCATGTGCAAGGCGATGAACCGCTCGTTTTTCAACGTGATCCTCGGCGGCTTCGGACAAGAAGGCGGCATGCTCGCGGCCGGCGCCGAACAGAAGTCCTATCGCTCCGGGAGCGCCGACGACGCCGCGTTCATGATGGCAAACGCCGAGTCGGTCATCATCGTACCGGGTTACGGGCTGGCGGTATCACGCGCACAGCATGCCCTCAAGGAACTGACCGTCAAGCTCGGCGAAAAAGGCGTGAACGTGCGTTACGCGATCCATCCCGTCGCCGGCCGCATGCCGGGCCACATGAACGTGCTGCTGGCGGAAGCCGAGATTCCGTACGACCAGGTTTTCGAGATGGAAGACATCAACAACGACTTCCCAACGACCGATGTCGTGCTGGTCGTCGGCGCAAACGACGTCGTGAACCCGGCCGCACATACTCCCGGCAGCGCAATCTACGGCATGCCAATCCTCGAAGCGCACAAAGCACGTACCGTGATCGTGAACAAACGCTCCATGGCGACCGGCTATGCCGGGCTCGACAACGAACTCTTCTACATGGATAAGACCATGATGGTCTTCGGCGACGCGAAGAAGGCACTGGAAGATATGGTAAAGGCGCTGGAGTAAGGCGTCACCGAACGAGACTCAAGTCGCGAACGAAACACACGGCGGACGGCCATCGTCATTCCCGCGTTCGCGGGATTCAACGCATTTTCCTGTGTGGCGGATTCCCGTCCGAGTTGCGGCGGCTTTGCTTCTCGGCTCTTGGTCGTCCAAACAATGGCATGCCCGTCTATCGCAGGCAATGGCGAGAGTCGCGCCTTCGGCGTGGCGCGCTCGGCTGCGCGCCGTGCTCTCTGTAGACGTTGTCTCTCGGCTGCGCGCTGTATCGGTCCCGGTGCTCTACCTGAAAGGTAAGAGTGACCGTGTTGTCCCGCGATCAGCCTGGAAGCTGATTAAGGGCACATTGCCTTCGGCTCGCTTAATCGAGTTGGAGGGGCCGCATTTTCTCCTTCAGGCAAAAGCAGTAGAGTCCGCAGCTAAGGTCACTGGGTTCGCAAAGGAGCTAGGCTTTGCGCTCTAACAAAACAATTGAGAGGGACGCGCCGCAAGCGGCGCGCCTCTCATTGTGAACGTTAGGCATTGTGAATAGATCGCGCACAGTCTCGGTATCGGGTCAGGCCTGCGGCACCGATCCCTCGGTCGCGACCAGGCCCGTTCGCCGCCTCTCCTTCCTCGACCGCTATCTCACGCTTTGGATCTTCCTCGCGATGGCCCTCGGCGTGCTCATCGGACGGTTCGCACCAGGCGTACGCGACGCCATCGATCGTGTCACCGTGGGCACGACGAACATCCCCATCGCCTTGGGCCTCATTCTCATGATGTACCCTCCGCTGGCCAAGGTGCGGTACGAGAAGTTGCCCACGATCTTCCGAGACTCGAAAGTCCTGACCGTTTCGCTAATCCAGAACTGGCTCATCGGCCCCTTGCTGATGTTCGCACTGGCGGTGCTGTTCTTGCAGGACCGGCCTGAGTATATGGTCGGGCTGATCATCGTCGGTCTGGCGCGCTGCATCGCGATGGTGCTCGTATGGAACGATCTGGCCAAGGGCAGCAGCGATTACGCCGCTGGATTGGTAGCGCTGAACAGCATCTTCCAAGTGCTCTTCTTCGGGATCTACGCATGGCTGTTCGTAACGTACCTGCCACCGCTGATTGGTCTCGAGGGCGCCGTCGTGGAGGTGAGCATGCGCGAGATATTCCAGAGCGTGCTGATCTACCTGGGCATTCCATTCTTCGGTGGCATGCTCAGTCGCTTCATCCTGCGCTCGATCAAGGGCGACGCGTGGTACAGCGGCTTCTTCATCCCGCGTATTGCGCCGGTGACCCTTGTGGCCTTGCTCTTCACGATCGTTGTGATGTTCAGTCTGAAGGGCGACCGGATCGTCGCGGTGCCGCTCGACATCGCGCGGATCGCGGTGCCGCTCGTGCTCTACTTCGTGATCATGTTCTTCGTGTCGTTCTACATGGCCCGCCGTGTCGGCGCGGACTATGAGCGTTCGGCAACGCTGGCCTTTACGGCTTCGGGTAACAACTTCGAGCTGGCCATCGCGGTAGCGATCTCGGTCTTCGGTATCACCTCCGACGTGGCCTTTGCAACCGTGGTGGGTCCTCTGGTGGAGGTGCCGGTGCTGATCGGGCTGGTGAGTGTGTCGCTGTGGCTGGGGCGGAGATGGTTTAGTCTGGGCGCGGCCAACGATGGGCATTCCGGATGATCGCCGGAACGGGAGTTGGGACTGTGCGTCGATCGCATGAAAGCGCGCCTAACAACAGCATGCAGCGGACGGCGCTGCGCGCCGTCGCTCGCGACGCCGAGCGTTAGGCCCTCAGATTGGAGAGCACGATGAGCAACGAACAAGTGGCACCTGAGACGAAAGGTGTTACTGTGAAGTTACTTGCAACCGTTGACCTCGGCCCTGAGATCGAGGGCATGGCAGAGCGCCAACTCGAATGCGTATGGCGACTATCGAGCCTGGAGGCGTCTTCGGCCCGGTTCACGACCATAAAGACAGACCAGGCACCATCTACATACTGCAGGGAACCATCACTGACCATCGAAATGGAGTCGCTACTTACTATGGGCCGGGTGTGGGCTGGCCCGAGGATAGGAACACCCCAAACTGGCTTGAGAACAGAGGAACGATTCCGGCAGTGAAGATCTCGGTCGATATAGTCAGGAAAGAGTAAGCTCAGGCCCGACATCTAACACAGTCGAGGCCTAAGCAGGCGTTCAACATGGATAGTCCAAAGCAGTGCATTTGCTTCGCAAATTTTAACG
>QKCS01000253.1 GCA_003246795.1 Alphaproteobacteria bacterium | reverse complement strand
CATCCGACCGCTCGACAACAATGGCGAACGCAAGATCGTGCTTGCGACGGCGATTGCCGAAACCAGCCTGACGATCGAAGACGTGCGCGTCGTCGTCGACAGCGGTCTGCAGCGCCTCGCGCGCTACGATCCCGCGAGCGGCATGACGCGCCTCGTGACTCAGCGCGTATCGCTCGCCTCCGCCGACCAGCGCCGGGGCCGCAGCGGACGCGTCGCGCCCGGCGTCTGCTATCGCCTCTGGGAAGAGGTGGAAACACGCGCGCTTGCCCCCTTCACGCCACCCGAGATCCTGACGAGCGATCTCGCGCCCTTCGCGCTCGATCTGGCGGCTTGGGGCGTGCGCGATCCGTCGACGCTGAAACTGCTCGACCAGCCGCCGCCGGCCGCGTTCGCCGAAGCGCAAGATCTTCTGCGCGAACTCGACGCCATCGACGCCGAAAACCGCATCACGCCGCACGGCCGCGCCATACTGACGTTCGGCGCGCACCCGCGCCTCGCCCACATGATGCTCCGCGCGCGCGACCTGAACCTCGGCGCTTCGGCGGCGGCGCTCGCCGCGATCTTGGGTGAACGCGACGTCGTCAAGATCGCCGCGCATGTGCGCGACGTCGACTTGTGCCTGCGCCTTGACGCCTTCAGCGGTCAGCTGGACAAGACGCCCAGCGTTTCCGTCGACCGCAGCGCCGTCGCGCGCGCACGCGACCAAGCCCGCGCCTGGCGCCGCGCGCTGAACGTCAAAGACGACACGATCGATCCGAACGACGCCGGCAAGCTGACGGCGCTCGCCTATCCCGAACGCATCGCCAAACGTCGCGGCGCCGGCAGCTTCCGCTTGGCAAGCGGGCGCGGCGCAACATTGTTCGAGACGGATCCGCTCGCCGCGCAGGACTACCTCGCCATTGCAGCGCTCGACGGCGCGGGCGCGAACGCTCGCATACACCAGGCCGCTCCGCTGACCCTCTCCGACATCGAAGACCTCTTCGCGGCCCACATCGAAACGTCCGACGTGATCGAATGGAACGGACGCGATCGCGCCGTCGTCGCCCGTGAAGAAGAACGCCTGCAAGCGCTGATCCTCGCTGAACGGCCATTGAAGAAACCCGATCCGGCGCGGATCGCAGCCGCGATCGTCACGGGCATCCGCGCTCTCGGGATCAAAGCGCTGCCGTGGACGCCGGACCTGGAAACCCTGCGCAACCGCGTGGCGTTCCTGCGCAAGCTTGAACCCGACGCGAACTGGCCCGACCTGTCGGATGACGGTTTGCTGGCAACGCTGGAAACATGGCTGCAGCCCTTCCTCGGCGGCGTTACGCGCGTCGCCGACTTCGGCCGCATCGATCTCCACGGCGCGCTGAACGCTCTCTTCGATTGGGAAAAGAAGAAGCGCCTGGACACGCTTGCGCCGACCCATCTGACCGTGCCGTCGGGCTCGCGCATCGCTATCGACTACACCAACGAAGGGCCGGTCTTGGCCGTGCGGCTGCAGGAAATGTTCGGTCTTGCGGAAACGCCCGCCGTCGCCGGCGGCCGCGTGCCGGTAATGCTGCATCTTTTGTCGCCCGCCCATCGGCCGGTGCAGGTCACACGCGATCTCAAGAGCTTTTGGACGAGTGGTTATCCCGACGTAAAGCGCGACCTCAAAGGCCGCTATCCCAAGCACCACTGGCCCGACGATCCATGGACCGCCACGCCGACGGCGCGCGCAAAGCCGCGACGATAGCAGGCGCGAACGCCGCGGCGCGCGCTCAAACAATCGTCGGCTTTTGAATCAATTCCGTTCGCATTCTTGCGCGGCCCGTTAGGGAGCTTCTGTCATAAGAGGCGGCTTGCCAAATCTGTCTGGCTGAGCGCCTGCCTCATGAAAACGAACGCTGCGGCCAACACGGCCGTCGCTGAAAAGTTCGATGACGGCGATTTCTCCGGCCAACGCTTCGACGGCATCGATCTGTCGGGTCGTCAGATCAAGCGCGCGAATTTCAACGGCACATCGCTCAAATCAGCGAACCTAGCGCGCGCGATCTTCGGCGACTGTTCGTTTGTCGGCGCGGTCCTCGACGAGGCCGTCATCCGCCGCGCGACGTTCGAGAATTGCGATTTCTCACAGTCGAGCATCGTCAACGCCGACGCCCAAGAGGCGATCTTTCGAACGACGACGGTCCTGACCTACCACAAACGCCAAGCCAAAGGCATGAGGCACCCGAAGATGCATTTCGACGGCGCGACACTCGACCGCTCGCGCTTCACCGGCGCGCGTCTCGTCGGCGCCGTGTTGCACAACGTCAAGGCGACGAATGTCGACTTCTCGAGCTGCGACTTGAGCGGCGCATCCTTCGACGGCAGCACGCTTGCCGGATCGACGTTCACCGGCGCCGAGCTCAAGAACGCGGACTTCTTGCAAGCCGTCGACGCTCAAGAGGCGCTGCCAGATTGGGCCCGCCTCGTCGTCAACATGATCAAACCGATCGCCAAAGCCGATCTCGAAGCGAAGCTCATCGCCCACCAGAATTGGCTCGACTCGAACGGACGCGAGGGCGAACGGCTGAACCTCCGCGGCTTCGATTTGACCGGCGCCAACCTGGACGATCGGGATTTCTGCGGCGCGGACTTTCGCGGCGCACGTCTCGACCGCGCGCGCATGAAGAAGGTGAAGCTGATCGCGGCCGACATGCGCGAAGCGAGCTTCGTAGGCACCGACTTCCGCAAATCCGATTTGCGCGGGTCAATGCTTTCCGCGAACGCGCCGGAGCGCGCAATCCTGGACGGCGCGCTTCTGGACGCCGCACCGCAGGCCGACAGCCCGAATTAGTCGCGCGACATCGCCTCGGCGATCAGTTCGCCGGACGCCTCGGCCAGCAACGCTTCACTCGCCTCCATACCGACCGGCACTTTTCCGATGTCGAGCAGCGCCGGCACCGCCAGCGGCGACACGCGCTCGAGCTTCTTGACGACGATATGTCCTTTGACGCGCTTCAACAGCGCACCCAGGCGCGCGAGATCGAGCGCGCCTGTCGCGGCGTCGTCGTAAGCCGCGCGTAAGAGAATGTGATCGGGCTCATGACTCCGCAACACGTCGTAGATCAGATCGGACGAAAAGGTGACCTGTCGCCCCGACTTCTCCTCGCGCGGATTGCGCCGTTCGATGAGGCCGGCAATGACGGCGCAGGTCCGAAAGCTGCGTTTCAACAACGCGGACTCCGCAAGCCACGCGTCCAAATCGTCGCCCATCATGTCCTCGTCGAACAGCTTGTTCATGTCGAGCGTATGCAGCGGTCCGAGCGCCCAAATGGCGAGCGAATATTCGCTGGCCACGAACCCCAGCGGCTTCATGCCCACGCGCTCCAGCCGGCGTGTCAGCAGCATGCCGAGCGATTGGTGGCACAGCCGCCCGTCGAACGGATAACAGACGAGAAACTGCCGGCGCCCGCGCGGAAAGGTTTCGATCAGCATCTCGTTCGCCTTCGGCAGAAGGGAGCGCAGACGCTGAATCCGCAGCCACTCCTTCACCTGGTCCGGCAGAAACTGCCAGCGCTTCGGATCGGCGATCATCTCGCGCACGCGCCCGGCCAAGAACGTCGACAACGGAAATTTCCCGCCTTCGAACGACGGAATCTTTGGATTGCCCGGCGGACCGGGCGTCACGACCGCTTCCATCTCGACGATCGCTTCGAACCGCAGGATCTGCCCCGCGAACAGAAACGTGTCGCCCGGCATCAGCTGCTGCAGGAACCATTCCTCGACTTGGCCGAGAATGCGCCCCGCATAAGTCACGCGCGGTCCGCGATACTTCCGCACGACGCGAACCTTGAGCATAGGCACTTCGACGATCGTCCCGCAGTTCAAGCGGTACCTCTGCGCCACTTGCGGACTCGCGACCCGCCACAATCCTTCGACGGTCTTGAGCAACTTCGCATAGCGTTCGTAAGCGCGAAGCGCGTATCCGCCTGTCGCGACATAGTCGAGGACGCGGTCGAAGTCGGCGCGCGCGAGCTGCGCATAGGGCGCGGCCCGCCTCACCTCCTCATAGAGCGCATCTGCATCGAACGGCGCTGCGACCGCCATCCCCAGCACATGTTGCGCCAACACGTCGAGCGCGCCTTGCCGCGGCTTCTCCCCGTCGAGTTCGCCGTGAAGCAGCGCGTCGCGCGCCGCCTCGCACTCCAAAACCTCGAAGCGATTGGCGGGCACGAGCAGCGCCCGGCTGGGTTCGTTCATCCTGTGGTTCGAACGGCCGATCCGTTGGGCGATGCGGCTTGCCCCCTTCGGCGCCCCGACATTGATCACGAGGTCGACCGCGCCCCAATCGATGCCGAGATCGAGCGTCGACGTACAGACGACGGCCCGCAACTGGCCTTTCGCCATTGCCGCCTCGACTTTGCGCCGCTGCTCCGGCGCAAGCGATCCGTGGTGCAGCGCGATCGGCAGGTTCTCCGCATTGATCGCCCAGAGCTCCTGAAACAGAAACTCCGCCTGCATGCGCGTATTGACGAAGACGAGCGCGGTTTGCGCACGTTTGATCGCCGCCATAATCTCGCCAAACGCATGACGCGCCAAATGTCCTGCCCATGGAACTTCTTCTTCAGACGACAGAATCGAAAGATCGGGCACGGCTCCCGGCACGCCGCAGACGACGCGCGCCGCGCGCACTTCGCCCGCCATTTGCGGCACGAGATAGCGAGCCAACAACTCCGGGTCGTCGACCGTCGCCGAGAGTCCCACGCGCCGATGCCCCGGCGCCAGCGTCGACAGCCGCGCAAGATCGAGCGCCAGCAGATCGCCGCGCTTCGACGGCGCCAACGCGTGCAATTCGTCGAGAACGACGCATCGCAGATCGCCGAACATCTGCGGCGCCTCGCGTGTCGCGAGAAGCAACGCAACCTGTTCCGGCGTCGTCAGAAGAATGTCTGGCGGCGAATGCTTCTGCCGCTGGCGCCGATGCGCGGACGTGTCGCCGGTGCGCGTCTCGAGCCGGATCTTCAGCCCCATCTCCTTGACCGGCATTTCGAGGTTGCGCGCAATGTCGACGGCCAGCGCCTTCAACGGCGAGACATAGAGCGTGTGAATGCCGCGCGGCTTCTGCGCCGCCCGCGCCTTGAGCCGCGCGATGACAGGGTTTCCTGGACCGTCGCTTGGATTCTCTGCCTTCGTCTGCGCGAGCCCGCCTTGTGACAGTTCGATCAACGACGGCAAGAACCCCGCGAGCGTCTTGCCGCCGCCCAACGCTCTCACCGGCCTGCGCAGCCTCCACGAGCGCCAACTGGAACGGCCGCGGCGTCCATCCACGCCCTGCGAACCACGCCGCGAATGCATCAGGCAGCGCCGCAGCCTCAGTGTTCAAAAAAACGTCTTGAACGAACATCGCCTCGATCAGTTTTCATCCAGTGTTGGCCTAGTTGACACTTGGTCAACATTTGGGCCTTGCCAGTCTCGCCAAAATAGCAGCGAATAGCCGCCAGCCTAAGGGGCCCGGGGGGACTTCAAATGAGCAAACAAGCGGCTGCATCCACAAGGTTCTTCGTCGCCTTCATTGCGGCAGTCGTCCTGTCCGCATGCGCCAGCGGCACGGTAACCGTGTTGCAGCCCGCACAATCCGCGGCCGGGTCCTTCCAGACCCTGAAGATCGAATCCGCAGAGGACACGGTCACGATC
>QKCS01000011.1 GCA_003246795.1 Alphaproteobacteria bacterium | reverse complement strand
CATTTCGGCGGCGGTCAGCGCCGACCCGCTGTTGGGCCGCGTCGGGCAGCAAGGCATGGACGACAGCGCGCGCGCCTCGCTGGCCCAGTCAACCATCAACGCGATTGAATCGGCGCCGCTCGTCGGCCACGGCTTCGGCGCCTTCCAGCGCTACTACCCGGCCTTCGCCGACGGCTCCGTGAGAGGCGACGTCGACGAGGCCCACAACGATCTGCTCGAAACGCTGGCCGACCTGGGCTTGCCCGCCGGCATCGCCTACATCGCCGCACCCGTGCTCCTGGCGGGCATGTGCTTCGCCGGTTGTCTTCGTCGCCGCCGCGATCGGGTTTTCCCCGCCATCGGCTTTGCCGCGTCGGTCGTCGTGGGCATGCACGCCTTCGTGGAATTCAGCCTGCAAATCCCAGCCATCGCCGTGACCTATGCCGCCTTGTTGGGCCTTGGCGTCGCGCAGTCCTGGCGCACCAATCTCGACCTTGTGCGCTAGGTCTTTGGCGGCTTGACACGAGGGGGCCGCGCGGTTTCTGTGCGCGCCCATCGTGAAGCGAGAGGTTGGAATGGGCCGCGCACTCACCTTTCCGGGTCAAGGAAGCCAGGCCGTCGGCATGGGCAAGCCGCTCGCCGAGACGTTTGCGGCGGCGCGCGAACTGTTCGAGGAAATCGACGAAGCCCTGAAACAACCGCTGTCCCGACTGATGTGGCAGGGTCCGGAAGCCGATCTGACGCTGACTGAGAACGCGCAGCCGGCGCTGATGGCGGTCAGCCTCGCGGTGATGCGCGTGCTCGAACAGGACGGCAAGTTCGATTGGGGCAAGCACGTATCGTTGGTCGCCGGTCACTCGCTCGGCGAATACTCGGCGCTTGCGGCAGCCGGTGCGTTTTCCGTCGCCGAGGCCGCCCGCCTGCTGAAAACACGCGGTCTCGCGATGCAGCGTGCGGTGCCCGTCGGACAAGGCGCGATGGCGGCGCTTCTCGGCGCCGAGATCGCACAAGCCGAAGAGATCTCGAAGGAAGCCAGCAGCGGCAACGAAGTTTGCACCGTCGCGAACGACAACGCGCCCGGCCAGGTCGTCATCTCCGGCGCCAAAGCCGCGATCGAACGCGCGGCCGAGCTTGCGAAGATGAAGGGCGTGAAGCGCGCCATGATGCTGCCGGTTTCCGCACCCTTCCATTCGCCGCTGATGGCGCCGGCGGCGCGCGAAATGGAAGAAGCGCTGGCGAAAGCGTCGATCAAGCCGCCGCGCGTGCCCGTCATTTCGAACATCAGCGTCAAGCCCGAAAGCGATCCCGACACGATCCGCAAACTGCTCGTCGAACAGGTGACGGGCCGCGTGCGCTGGCGCGAGACGATCGCAGGCTTGCGCGAACGCGGCATCACGTCGGTCGTCGAAGTCGGCGCGGGCAAGGTGCTGACCACCATGGCCAAGCGCGTCGACAAGGACCTGCCTGCGCAGTCGATCGAAACGCCGCAGGAAATCGAAGCGTTCGTGAAGACGCTCTAAGCGAAAGGAACGGCGATGTTCTCTCTCAACGGCAAGACCGCGCTCGTCACCGGCGCCAGCGGGGGCATCGGCAGCGACATCGCCCGCCTGCTCCACGAACAGGGCGCGACGGTCACGCTGTCCGGCACGCGCGCGGACGTGCTGGAGGCGTTGAAAGGGGAGCTCGGGGAGCGCGCGCATGTCGCCGTCTGCAATCTGGGCGAGGCGGCCCAGGTCGACGAGTTGCCGAAGACCGCCGAAGGCCTGATGGGAGGCCTCGACATATTGATCTCAAACGCCGGCATCACGCGCGACAACCTCTTCATGCGCATGAAGGACGAGCAATGGGACGACGTGTTGCGCGTGAACCTGACCGCGACCTTCCGCCTGGCGCGCGCCGTGATGAGGCCGATGATGAAGAAGCGTTGGGGCCGCATCATCTCGATCACCTCGGTGGTCGGCGTCACCGGCAATCCGGGACAGGGCAACTACGCGGCTGCGAAAGCGGGCCTCATCGGCATGACGAAATCGCTGGCCCAGGAGGTCGCCTCGCGCAACATCACGGTCAACTGCGTCGCCCCCGGCATGATCAAGTCGCCGATGACCGACGCCTTGAACGAGCAGCAACGCCAGGCGCTCTTGGCGCGCATCCCGGCCGAGCGCCTCGGCACCGGGCGCGATATCGGTGCGGCCGTAGCGTATCTGGCGAGCGACGAGGCCGCCTATATCACCGGTCAAACGCTGCATGTGAATGGCGGAATGGCCATGATTTGAAGGGCTTAACCCTCGGCCTGCGGCAGTTGGCAACCGCCGCGAAGGTATGTTACGAACCGCAGAATTTCCCGCAGGGCCCGGATTCTCTTGAGGCCTTTTGGGCGAACCAAAACCGGCCTGTTTCTCTCTCAAGGAACGAAAAATTATGAGCGATATCGCGGACCGCGTGAAAAAGATCGTCGTCGAACATCTGAACGTGGAAGCCGAGAAGGTCTCGGAGAACGCCAGCTTCATCGACGATCTGGGTGCCGACAGTCTCGATACCGTCGAACTGGTGATGGCGTTCGAGGAAGAGTTCAACGTCGAGATTCCGGACGACGCGGCCGAGTCCATCGTGACCGTCGGCGACGCGATCAAGTTCATCAAAGAGAAGGCCGGTTGAAGCGCTTCCGCGCCGAAACCGCACCTCGTTTGAATCTCCTTTAAATTGAAGATGCGGCGGGTCGTTGTCACAGGATTGGGTCTGGTTACGCCGCTGGCCTGCGGCGTCGAAGAGACGTGGTCGCGCCTGCTCGAAGGACAGTCGGGCGCCAGGCGGGTCACGCATTTCGACGTGTCCGACATGCCGACGAAGATCGCGGCGAACGTGCCCCGCGGCGACGGTTCGAACGGCACCTTCAGCGCCGATCAATGGGTCGACCCGAAGGAACAGCGCCGCGTCGACGACTTCATCATCTTCGGCCTGACCGCCGCGCAGCAAGCCTTCGACGACGCCAAGCTCGTCCTCGATACGGAAGAAAAGAAGTGCCGCGCCGGTGTTCTGATCGGTTCCGGCATTGGCGGCCTTCCCGGCATCGCGGATGCGGCCGTCACGCTGCACGAGAAGGGCCCGCGCAAGATCAGCCCGTTCTTTATCACGGGCCGCCTGATCAATCTCGTGTCCGGCCAAGCCTCGATCCGCTTCGGCCTCAAAGGCCCGAACAGCGCTGTCGTTACGGCCTGCTCGACCGGCGCGCATGCGATCGGCGACGCCGCGCGCATGATCGCGCTCGACGATGCCGACGTCATGATGGCGGGCGGCGCTGAGGCCGCGATTTCACGCTTGGGTCTTGCCGGCTTCAACGCCTGCCGCGCGCTTTCGACGGCCTTTAACGACGAACCGGAGCGCGCCTCGCGCCCGTACGACAAGGACCGCGACGGCTTCGTCATGGGCGAAGGGGCGGGCGTCGTGATCCTCGAGGAGTTCGAGCACGCCAAGCGCCGCGGCGCCAAGATCTATGCCGAGGTCAAGGGCTACGGCATGTCGGGCGACGCCTACCACATCACCTCGCCGGCCGAAGACGGCGACGGCGGCTTCCGCGCGATGCAGATGGCGTTGAAGCGCGCGGGCCTGATGCCCGCCGACATGGACTACGTGAACGCCCACGGCACGTCGACGCCCGTCGGCGACGAGATCGAGCTGAAGGCCGTGGAGCGCTTGTTCGGAAACGCGGCCGAACGCGTGGCCATGTCGTCGACGAAGTCCTCCATCGGTCACCTTCTGGGCGCCGCCGGCGCGGTCGAGGCGATCTTCTGCATTTTGGCGATCCGCGATCAGATTTGCCCGCCCACGTTGAATCTCGACAATCCGTCGGTTGAAACCAAGATCGACCTCGTGCCGCACAAGGCGAAGAAGCGGGAGATCAAGGCGACGCTCTCCAACTCGTTCGGGTTTGGCGGAACCAACGCCACTCTCGTTTTGACCGCCCCGGCCCAATAGTTAAAATCAGCCAGCCTCCATCCCGCGTGCGGAGATCCCCTTGCGTACAATTTTGCGTGCCGTCTTCGTGGTCGTCCTTCTTGCGGCCGCCGTCGGCGCCTTCGGCGTTTGGTACGTTCTGAACGAATTCGATTCGCCGGGTCCGACCGCCGCGAACGGCGCTGCCGAGACGGTGGTGATGGTGCCGATGGGCACGGGCCTCAACCAGGTGGCTGCGATCCTCGAACGCGAAGGTGTCGTACGCAATGCGCTAGTCTTTCGCGCGGGCGTCATGGTCAATCGCAAGGCGGGCGCGTTGAAGGCCGGCGAATACGCTATTCCGTCGCGCGCCTCGCCCGCCGACATCATGCGCCTTCTCATCGAAGGCAAGTCGATCGTCTACAAGCTCACGCTAGCCGAAGGCTTGACGAGCGCGATGATCGTCGAACTCGTGCGCAACCACCCCGTCCTCGTCGGCGAAGTCGCGATGACGCCGGCCGAAGGCTCGTTGCTGCCCGAAACGTACATCTTCAACCGCGGCATGACGCGCGACGCGCTCATCGCCCGCATGCAAGCCGATCACACGCGCGTGCTCGACGAACTGTGGGCGGGCCGCGCGCCGGACTTGCCACTCGCCACCAAGGAAGAAGCGGTCATCCTCGCCTCAATCGTCGAGAAGGAAACGGGCGTCGCTTCGGAGCGCCCGCGCGTCGCAGCCGTCTTCGTCAACCGCCTGCGCAAGGGCATGAAGCTGCAGTCCGACCCCACGATCATCTACGGCTTGACGAAGGGCGTTCCGCTTGGCCGCGGCATCCGCAAGAGCGAGCTCGAGAAGCCGACGCCCTACAACACCTACGTGATCTTCGGCCTGCCGCCGACGCCGATCGCGAACCCCGGCAAGGCCTCGCTAGCGGCCGTGTTGAACCCGGCCGATACGGAGGATTTGTTCTTCGTCGCCGACGGAACCGGCGGCCACGTCTTTTCGGCAACCGTCGAGGAGCACGAAAAGAATGTGCAAAAGTGGCGCAAGTTCGAAAAAGACAAGGCCGCTGCGTCCGCGCTGCGGCGTTGAGCCTGCGAAACGGGCGGCCTAAAGTCCGCCTCGACCGGACGCCCCCACCGGACAAAGGACTCCATGTCGCTTTCCAGCATGACCGGCTTCGCCCGCGCGCAAGGCTCGCAAGGCCCATGGCGCTGGCATTGGGAGGTCCGCAGCGTCAACGCCCGCGGCCTCGACATGCGCGTGCGCGTGCCCGAGGGCTTTGAGGGATTGGAGCAGCCGGCCCGGATGCTGGCAAACGAACGCTTCGCCCGTGGTGGCCTCAACGCAACGCTGACCCTCGACGGCGATCCCGGTCGGGGCGCGATCCGCATCAACCCGGAAGCGCTTCACCAAGTCCTGACGGTCCTGAAACAGCTCGAGGGGACCGTGAAAGCGAACCCGCCCAGTCTCG
>QKCS01000059.1 GCA_003246795.1 Alphaproteobacteria bacterium | reverse complement strand
ACTTCAAGGGGGCGGGCATGGGCGTTCTGCTGCTGGCCTATCGCGGCTATGCGGGCAGCGACTGATCGCCGTCGGAAGAAGGTCTCTATACCGACGCGCGCGCGCTCGATTGGCTCAACACACGCGGAATCTCGAACGACACGATCGTGCTCTATGGCGAGTCGCTGGGAAGCGGCGTCGCCACGAAGATGGCGTCCGAGCGGCACGTGGCGCTCGTCGTGCTGGAGGCGCCTTATACGTCGACCGTCGACGTCGCGGCGTGGCGGTTTCCAATGGTGCCGGTGCGCTGGCTCATGAAGGACAGGTTCGAGTCTCTGGCGCGGATCGATGGGGTTCGCGAGCCGCTGCTCGTGATGCACGGCGACGCGGATCAGGTCATTCCGCAGGCTTTCGGCAAGCAATTGTTCGAGGCCGCGAACGAACCGAAGGAAGGGTTCTGGCCACAAGGGGTCGGCCACAACGACATCTTCGACAACGGCGGGTTCTTGGCTGCGCGCGATTTCATCGAGCGGCGGTTCGCGCGCTAGCGCTCGGCCAGCGCCTTTTCGGCGGCTTCGAGTGGCAGCAGCACACACGTGTGACGGCTCTTGTGTTCGCGCACGGGCGCGAAGATCGCGTAGGCGGACCATTTTCCCGCGGGCGCTTCGCCGCCTTCTTTCAACATCGCGGCGATCTTCGATTTCAGGCTTGCGAGCGATTCCGCGGACTCGCCGTCGGCGTTCGCGGCGACGATGGCGGCGGAGGCTTGGGTCAGCACGCAGGCTTTCGTGTCGTGGCGGCAGGCGGTGATTTCGTGCGTCGGGTCGACGGCGAACTCCATCGTCACCTTGTCGCCACACATGGCGTTGTTCACCGTGGCCGCATGCTTGGGGTCTGGCAAATGGCCGGCATGGCTGGCGTCGGCGGCCCAGCGCAACAGTTCCTTGGCGTAGAGATCGTCGGTCACGGTTTGAACTCGGCTTCGATGGCGGCGAAAGCGGCGGGCGTGTCTGCGTCGGCCAGGATTCCCGCGTCGTCCATCTCGACCTCATACACGGCATCGGCGTGGGCGGAAAGCAGCGCGCGGGCGCCGGTGTCGCCCTCCAGATGCATCATCTCGTCGACATAGGCGCGGGCGAAGAGGACGGGATTGCCGCGCTTGCCTTGGAAGGCTGGCACGACGATGGCGCGGCCCTCGGTGGGATTGAAGGCGGCGATCAGCTTGTCGATTACCGCACCGGTCACCGCCGGCATATCGCCGAGACAGATGAGCACGCCGTCCGCGTCCGCGGGCATGGCGGCAAGGCCTGCCTTGAGCGAGGTCGACATGCCTTCTGCAAAGCGCGGATTGTCGGCGAAGGAGACCTGCCGGCCTTTGAGCGCGTCTTGCACAGCGCTCGCGTCGTTTCCCGTCACGACGACGACGGGGCTCGCCGCGCTCTCCGCAATGACGGCGACCGTGCGCGCGATCATCGGCGTGCCGTGCAACTTCATCAGCAGCTTGTTCGCGCCCATGCGGCTCGATCTGCCGGCGGCTAGCACCACGGCCGCGACCTTCGGCGCCTGTTGCGGCTTCGGGGCGGCAAGATCGCGCGGCTGCGGCCGCGTGGGAATTTCCTTCAAGAGGCCGCCGACGCCCATGGCGGTGATGTCGGCGGGCGCAACAGGGACGTTCGCGCACAGGCGCTGAAGCACCCAGTCGAAGCCGTTGATCTTTGGCGAGCGCGCGCATCCTGGGAGGCCGATCGCCGGCGTTTGGTCGATGCGGCCCAAGAGCAGCAGGTTGCCGGGATCGACGGGCATGCCGAAGTGTTCGATCGTCCCGCCTGCGGCAACGAGACCCGCCGGGACGGCGTCGTTTCGATCGGTCGTTGCGGAGGCACCGAAGATCAACAGGAGATCGGGTTTTCGGACAACGGCCGCTTTGATCGCCGCGGCGATGGCGTCTTGATCATGATTGCAGCGGGTTTCGAACGAGATCGAACTTCCCAACGCGTCCGCACGGGCGGCGATGACTGCCTTGTTCTTGTCAAAGAGCGCCGCCTTCATACCGGGCGTCGTGGTCGAGATCAGCCCAATCGTCTTCGGCTCAAAGGGTGCGACGGCGACCAGCGGTACTGTTCGAGCGATCACCTCCGCCTTTGCGACGGCCTGCGCAGGCGCGGCGAAGGGGATGATCTTGATCGTGGCGAGCATTTGGCGTCGCTCGACAAGTTCATAGGGGGCGAGCGTTGCGAGCGTGACGCTCTCGTGGATCGCGTTGATCGCGTTGACGCGCGCTGCGTCGATCAGCACGAGGCCGCGTTCTTCCGCATAGATGTTCGTTCGGCCGGTCGTCGCGGTTGAGAGAGTGGCATGTGGACCGCTTGCGGCCTCGGCGATGCGACGTGCGGCGATGTCTTCGGGCACGTCGTCGGGGCCAAGTCTTGCAACGACGACGCGCACCACGCTTGCTTCGCGCAACGTGTCGATATCGGCGGCGGAAAGCGTGCGACCCTTCTTGAAGTTCACGCGGCCGGTGCGGATGCCGTGCGCTAGGATAGCGCCTTCGGCCTTCGCGACGGGGACCGGACCGAACTTCATGCGGCGTCTGGTTTGCGCATGCGCTCGACGATCTGGCCCAAGATCGAGACGGGGATCTCCGCCGGCGAGACGGCGCCGATGTTGAGGCCCACGGGACCGTGGATGCGTTCGATCGCGGCGTCGTCGAAGCCGGCAGCCTTCAGACGCTCGATCCGGGCGGCATGCGTCTTCTTCGAGCCCAGCGCGCCGACGTAGAAGGCATCAGAGCGCAACGCGGCGATGAGCGCGGGGTCGTCGAGTTTCGGGTCGTGCGTCAGCGTTACGACGGCTGTTCGGTGGTCCATTGGCAGGTCGGCCAGCGCTTCGTCGGGCCATGCGGTGATCAGGTGAAGTTGGGGGAAGCGTTCGTTCGTCGCGAAGGCGGTTCTGGGGTCGATCACCGTGACTTCGAAACCGGCGAGCGCCGCCATTTGGCTGAGCGGCTGGGCGATGTGAACGGCGCCGACGATGTAGAGCGTCGGCGGCGAGTTGAAGACGTTGAGGAACCACGGCGCGCCGTCGATCTCGACCGGTGCGCTCTTGTCGCGCGTGGCAGCCACGCGCGCCGCCTCGCCGATCGCGGTCTTCGGCGCGGCGCGGACGTCGATGAGGTGTTCTTCGCCGGTGTCGAGGCGCGTCGCTAGGACCACGCTGAGACCTTTGTCGCGAGCGGCGACGAGCGCTTCGAGAATTGCGCGGTTCACGTCAGTCGATCCGTTCCACGTAGATGTCGATTTGGCCGCCGCAGGCGAGGCCGACGCTCCAGGCCTGGTCGTTCGAAACGCCGAACGAGAGTTTGCGCGGCTTGCCGTCCGCGATCGTGTCGACGGCTTCGGCGATCACCGCACCCTCGACGCAGCCGCCGGAAACGGAACCGATGAATGTCTGGTCCGCGCGGACGGCGAGCTGGCTTCCCGCGGGGCGCGGGGCCGAGCCCCAGGTCTTCGTCACGGTGGCGAGCGCCACTTGGTGGCCTTGGGCGAGCCAGTCCTTGGCGGTCTCGAGAACCTTGTCGTGATCGGTGATCATACGGCGCGATCCTTCAGCGATTGCAGACGGTCGCCGACAGCGCGACCGCTCAGGGCGGCGGCGAGGTCGGCCATGCTGTTGAGATTGTGCACGGGACGCAGTTCGTCCACGTGCGCGATGAGGGCTTTGGCGCCCTGCGCTTTCGGGGCGTAGGCGTCGAACCGCAACAGCGGGTTGAGCCACACGACGCTGCGGGCGGAGCGGCACAAGCGTTCGGCCGCGCGGCCCAAGGCGGCCACGTCATCGCGTTCGAGGCCGTCGGTGATCAGCAGGACGACGGCGCCCTGGCTCAGGACGCGGCGCGACCAGTCGCGGTTGAAGCGGTCGAGCGCTCCGGCGATGCGGGTGCCGCCGTCCCAATCGGGCGTCAGGCTTGCGACCTTCATCAAGGCCTCATCGGGGTCGCGCAGGCGCAATGCGCGCGTGACGTTGGTTAGTCGCGTGCCGAAGAGGAACGTGTGCGTCGCGTCGCCCTCGATCCGGCGCAGGTGCGTGAGGCCGTGCAGAAAATGCAGGCACATGCGGGCATAGTTGCTCATCGAGCCCGAGATGTCGCAGAGCGCGACGAGCGCTGGTTCGCGGGTCTGCCGGCGGCGGCGCTCGAGGCGGACGATGTTGCCGCCCGTCTTCAGCGACTTGCGCAGCGTGCGCCGCAAATCGAACAGGTGGCCGTGTGGCGCGGCCTCTGTACGGCGCGTCAAGCGTCCGGGAAGGGACCACGCCATGCGCGCGAGGACGGATTTGGCGCGCGCGATCTCTTCGGCCGTCATCTGCTCGAAATCCTTGGCAGCGAGGATCTCGTCCGCGGAGGCCGTGTCGCGCGCGTCGAGTTCAAGGAGAACGCGGCTTTCGCCGTCGCGCTGCTGCGTTTGACCGCGCAGCGCTTCGGCGACCCGGCGGGCGCCGGCGGTGGGCGGCAGTTCGCCGGGCGGGATCAACGTCTGCGGCAAGAGCGATGCGAGCGCCTTGTCGAAGAAGCCGGGATCGCGCCAGAAGGCGTCGAAGGCTTGATCGAACAGCGGACTCTGCGACGGCTGGGTGACGAGCGTAGCGAAGAGCGTCGCGCGCAGATCGTCGCGACGGGCGACGCCGACGAGCGCGACGGCGCGCAAGGCTTCGTTGATCTGACCGGTGCCGAGCGGGAAGCCCGCGCGGCGCAGCGTGCGCGCGAAATGAACGATGTTGTCGGCGAGTGCGCTCATCCTATTCGGCCGCGCTGCGCGCCTCGGCGATCAGGCGCTCGACTTCGGGTCCGTGGATCTTGGCGAGATCGTCCTGATACTTCAGAAGCACGCCGAGGGTCGATTGCACCGTCTCAGGCGACAGTGAAACCGTATCGAGCGCGGTGAGCGCTTGCGCCCAATCGAGCGTCTCGGCGACGCCCGGCATTTTGAAGATGTCCGCTTTGCGGAGTCCTTGGACGAACGCGACGATCTCGTTCGAAAGGCGCTCGGCGACGCCGGGCACTTTGCGGCGCACGATGTCGAGTTCGCGCGCGGCGTCGGGGAAATCGACCCAGTGATAGAGACAGCGGCGCTTGATCGCATCGTGGATCTCGCGCGTGCGGTTGGACGTGATGACCACGATCGGCGGATGCTCGGCTTTCACCAGCCCAAGTTCCGGGATCGAGACCTGGAAGTCGGCGAGGACTTCAAGGAGAAACGCTTCGAACGGTTCGTCGGCACGGTCGAGTTCGTCGATCAAGAGCACGGGCGGACCGTCGACGTGGGGTTCGAGCGCTTGGAGCAGCGGACGCTTGATCAAGAAGCGGTCGGAGAAGATCTCGCTCTCGATGAGCGCGCGGTCGTGTTGGCCCTGGAGTTCGGCGAGCCG
>QKCS01000271.1 GCA_003246795.1 Alphaproteobacteria bacterium | reverse complement strand
CGGTCACCAAGTCGGCGTCGGTATCGGCGAAGACGGAAATCTGCTCGCTGTGATAAGCCTCCGCTTCCTTCGACGACATCAGGTTTTCCGGATTGTAGCCGTCGCCGCGCGGCCCGATGTTGCCGCTGATGACGAACGGCGCGTCCGGCGTCTCGAATTCGTCGCGGATTTCCTTGGCAAGATCGACGGATTCGCGGTTGACCGCGCGAAGCGCCTCTTTGCTGTAGCCCAGCGTCTCGCCCCAATCGCGGTTCGCCCGCCACGTCGGCGTTTCGATGACGAAGCCGCGATTGTTCGCGCGTGCGATCTCGCCGTAAGGCCGGAAATACGCGTCCAGCGCCTGGCGTCCCTCGACCGTGCGCAGCAGGTCGAAAGCGGCGAAGTGCGGCAGATCGATGCCCTGGCGATAGATCAGCGACGTTTCAAGTCCGCCGTCGGTCAGCAGGAATCGTCCTTCGAGTTGAGGAAGGTGGCTTCTGTATTTCGCGTTGCTCATGTCTCGCTCCTTTGATGGAGGCGGAACATGATGGTGCGCGCCGCCGATGTTTAGCGGTCGCACGGTACACGAGGTGCAGGAAATTTCGGCGTTGTATTCCAATCGGTTAGAAGCCCTGCGGCGAAATGGCCGCTCCTTCGAAAGGTGAACACTGTACCGGCGGTACTGCGACGGCCTTCACACGCGCGCGAGCGGCAGCCTTAACGTCGCGCGCAACCCGCCTTCTGCGCGGTTGGCAAGCACGAGTTCGCCGTCATGCCGCTCAATGATCGCCCGCGCGATCGTAAGGCCGAGGCCGTGCCCGCCGGTTTCCACGCAGCGCGATTCCTCGAGGCGCACGAAAGGCTTCACGACATGCGAAAGCTTGTCGTCGGGAATGCCGGGACCGTCGTCGTCGACATTGATCTGAGCGTGTTTCGCATCGACGGTCATCGACACGCGGGCCCGCTCGCCGTATCGAAGTGCGTTCTCGATCAAATTGCGCAGCGCCCGCCGCAGCTCGCTCGCGCGTCCTTCGACCCGCGCCGTCGGCAGCGAACTGAACGACACGGGATTTCCCGTATCCGCAAGGTCGTCGCACACCGCTTCGATGAGAGAAGGCAGGTCGACGGGTCGCGTCGGCTCGCCGCTTTCGCCGCCCCGCGTGGCCGCGAGCGCCGCTTCGGTCAGCCGTTCCATCTCGCCGATCGAATTCAGCATGCGGCCCTGCAGCTCGGGATCCTTCACCGACTCCATGCGAATGCGCAGCGAGGCGATCGGCGTGCGCAGATCGTGCCCGACCGCGCTCAACAGCGCGCGTTGATCCTCGATCAGCCGCCGCAACCGCGTGGCCATCGTGTTGAACGCGGTCGCCGCCGCTTTCACGTCTTGCGGGCCTTCCTCGGGCGCGAGGCACAACGCTTCGCCGCGCCCCAACCGGTCCGCCGCCGCCGTCAGTGCGGCGATCGGCCGCGCAACGCGCCCGGCCGCCCACACCGCGGCCAGCGCGACCAGGATGGCGGCCGAAACGCCCGCCAGGATCAGCGGCCACATGAACGACGGTGCCGCCGGCGGCAACGCCGACACGTTGAGCCATAAGGCCGGCCCCATGCGAACCGAAATGTCCAACCGGTCGGGCGCGTTTCTCAATGCCGTCGCGTCGACCGGAGCGGTCGAAAACACCCAACCGATCCCGTCCGCATCCGGCGCAATGGTGACGGGAGGCGCTGGCGGCACGGGTGGCGCTGGCGGCAATGGAGCCGGCGGAGCCGGCATCGGGATCGTGGATTTGCGCGTCGCCTCTGCTTTTTCTGCCGTTGCACGGCCCGTGATGATGATCGTGCGTCCGTTGCGAATTCGCTCTTCGACACGCTGGATGCGCTCGACGCGAATGTCATGCAGCCCTTCCTCCCAGGCGACGCGCACCCTGTTCGACGCGACGCGGGCGTTGCGCGCGAGGGCGGCACTCAGATGCGCGTTTCGCTGCGTCTCATCGACCAGCGGCGCACTCGCGAAACTCACGAGGAACGAAGGCCCGCTCGCCGTTTCCTGAATGGTCTGCCGCGTTCGCGCGTTCGCGTTCTTGGCGAGCTTCACGATCCCGGCCGTGCGGCGGAACGCTTCCGCTTCGTGCAGCGCCGACCGCAGGTATGTCTGCTGGCCGGCCAGCAGCGCAAGCGACGCCAGCTGCGAAACGATCAGCGCGCCCAACACGATGAGCACGAACCATCCGCGTACCGTTCGCGGCGAGAACCAGCTCATGCGTGCTCCACCGCGCTGGCGAACAGATAGCCTGCGCCCCACGCCGTCTTGATCAGTCGCGGATTGCGCGGGTCTTCCTCGAGTTTGCGGCGCAGACGGCTGATCTGCGTGTCGATGCTGCGGTCGAACACTTCGTCCGCGCCGCGCCCCCGCACGCGGTCGAGAAGCTGATCGCGCGTCAGCACGATGTTCGGATGTTCGAGGAACGTGGCGAGCAGCGCGTACTCCGTCGAACTCAGCGACACGACGACGCCGTCGCGGCCGACGACCTGACGCTCCGGTCCGTGCAACACCCATGCGCCGAACTTCACGCGATGGCCCGTTTTCGGCCGCTGGCCCGGCGGTAGCTCGTTCGTCCGCCGCAGCACGGCATGAACGCGCGCCAGAAGTTCGCGCGGGCTGAACGGCTTCGTCACGTAGTCGTCCGCGCCGACCTCGAGCCCGACGATGCGGTCGAGTTCCTCGGCACGTGCGCTGAGCAAGATGATCGGCGTGCCGCGGTGCTCGCGCACGCTGCGGCACAGGCTCAAACCGCCTTCGCCCGGCATCATGATGTCGAGTACGATGAGATCGACCTCGCGTTGCGCAAGCACGCGCCGCGCCGAAGCCGCGGACTCCGCCAATGTCACTTTCAGTCCATTGTCTTGAAGATAGCGACACAACGCATCGCGGATGTCGCGATGGTCGTCGACAATCAGCACGTGCGGCCCAGCGTCGCTCATGATCCCTCGCCGCCGATACTAGAGCGTCATGAAACGCCGCCAAGATGAAGTGAAGTTAATGTATGTCAAAGTTTGTCGATCAGCGGCTCTGACGCATTCGGCCATGAACGCTCCGCACACAGACAAAAGTCGGAGATACTTCGTGGCGACGGTCCGCCACCCGTGCGCTGGCGCGGGGCAAGGAGGGATTGTGATGAATGTGCGAGTATTGCTCGGCGCCGCCGCGGCGCTGACGGTGGCGGGCGCGACGATCGCCGCGGCGGACGAAACGCGGGTCGAAAGGATCGAGAGGAGTCACACGTGCGTCTGCACCGGCGAACCCCATGTTGCGCCGGCGCCGCCGGTTCCGCCCATACCCCCGGTACCGCCGGGCGCGCGTTGGCATATGGAGCTTCAGGATTCCAACGACCGCAACGTCTACACGTTTCGTCAGGGCGACGGCGATGACGAGCAGGTGATCATCATTCGCCGCGGGAGAAGGCACGACAGCGCGGACGCGAACAAGGACGGTGTCGTCACGCGGCGCGAGTTCATGAAGCGCGCCGAAAAGCATTTCAAAGAGCGCGATAAGAACCACAACGGCAAACTGGAAGGCGAGGAACTCGCACCACGGACGATGGACGTGCCGTTTCCGCCACCTCCGCCTCCGGCACCGCCCGCACCTCACGACGACTAGTTCCCCGAGAGGGTGGGGCCGCAACTGCCATCGCGGACACGCGCCGCGGTGGTTTTTTGCGTTGCGTCCGCACGCGTGCGACATCTGCACGTGCAGTCCGAGGATGCCGCGATGCCCCCGAAGCTACAGCCGTTGGAGCCTTATCCCGCGTTCACCGACGAAACCCGCGTTGCGCGCGCGACCGCATTCCTGGACGCGATGCGCACGCGGCGCACGGTGCGCGACTTCACCGACAAGGCGGTCCCGATGGAGGCGGTAAAGGCTGCGATCGCGACGGCGGGCCTTGCCCCCAACGGCGCGAACCGTCAGCCCTGGCATTTCGTCGTCGTCACCGATTCCGCGATCAAGCACGCGATCCGCGAAGCCGCCGAAGAGGAAGAGCGTGCGTTCTACAACGGTCGCGCGCCGAAGGAATGGCTCGAAGCGTTGGAGCCTTTGGGTACGGACTGGCGCAAACCGTTTCTTGAAACCGCGCCGGTCTTGATCGTCGTGTTTCAGGAAACCTGGGGCAGGGTGCCCAGCGGCGGGCGCGTGAAAAACTACTATGTCACCGAAAGCGTCGGCATCGCGACCGGCTTCCTGTTGGCCGCGCTGCACCAAGCGGGTCTCGCAACGCTTACGCACACGCCAAGCCCGATGGGCTTCTTGCGCGGTATCCTCAAACGTCCATCGAACGAGAAAGCCGCGATGATCGTCGTCGTCGGTCACGCCGCGCCCGACGCACAAGTCCCCGCCATCACGAAGAAGCCGCTCGACGAGATTGCGACGTTCGTCTGACTAGGGGATCGGCTGCATCGTCGAAACGTAGGGCGGCTTCGCCGGCTCCGCCGCATCTTCTTGTTCGGCAGGCTTGTCCTGCGTTGTCGCCGGTGCTTCCCCCGGTGCCGTCTCGCCCTTCGGCGCGGGAATCGCGTCCGGCTGCCCTGCAACGGCTGCTTCGGCGGGCGCGGGCGGCGGCGGAGGAGCCGGTGGGGGCACGCCGACGGGCGGCGGCGGCGTCGCGCTCTTCTCCGCCGGCGCGAACGCGGTGCGTTGGCCTGTCGTCAGGATTTGCGGCGGCGGAATGCCTCGCGACGTCATGCGCGCCGTGATCGAGGAATCGACCATGATCGCCGACGACATGTCGGTTTGGCCGGCAAGAACGCTGCCGGAATAGATCCTCGCAACGCCGCGGCCGTAGATCGCCTCCACGTCGCCCGTCGAAACGGAAAGCGCGGCGTCATAGTCCGCGATCGCGCGCGCCCACTGATGCGAACGCACGAACGCGTGGCCCCGTTGGGTCAGCGCGCCGATATGATCAGGTTTGAGTTCCAGCGCGCGATTGAAGTCCGCCAGTGCCTTTTCGTGCTGCGCAAGTTTCGTATAGGCCATGCCACGCCCGGCCAGCGCGTCCGGGTCGTCGGGGGCGAGAGCCAGCGCCGACGAATAGTCCGAGGCCGCGGCCTGCGGATTGCCGCTGACACGATAAGCGACGGCACGGTTGAAGAGCGCCTGCGCGTAGTCGGGCTTCAGCGACAGCGCCTCGGTGTAGTCGGAGATCGCCCGCGCGAAGTCGTTCTTGGCGACGTAGGCGTTGCCGCGATTGTAAAGCGCCGTCGCTTTGTTTTCGCGGCGCAACCGGCGCGACTTGATCAGCGCGGTGCAGCCACGGACTTGGTCGTCGGCCGTGACCATCATGCCGCCGTCGCACAGCGTGTTGTTATCGCGCGTGTCGACGCGCTCGTCGGTGGCGGGCGCGCGGCTGCGCGTGCGGCGCGCCTCGGCGTCGGTCGCGGCGGCGGACAGGACGATGGC